>NZ_JBHWWX010000019.1:0-73365 GCF_042730335.1 Rhodococcus sp. NPDC060084 | reverse complement strand
GTGCTACCGGAAACGCGCACGCGGGTGGGTCAGCTACCGATCACGAGGTGGTCGCCGTCCTCGCTGACGCCCACCGGGACCGTGTCGCCGTCCCGGATCTCTCCGGCCAGCAGTTTCTTGGCGAGCTGGTCGCCGATCGCCTGCTGGATGAGCCGGCGCAGCGGACGGGCACCGTACTGCGGGTCGTATCCGCGCACCGCCAGCCACAGCCGCACGCTGGAGTTGACGTCGAGCGTGAGCCGCCGTGCCTGGAGCCGGTCGGCCAGCTGTGCGAGCTGGATGTCGACGATCTGCGCGAGCTGCTCCTCCGAGAGCGGATCGAACACGACCACGTCGTCGAGCCGGTTGATGAATTCGGGCTTGAACGCCGACCGCACCGCCGCCATCACGTGTTCCTTGTCGCCCCCGGCGCCCAGGTTGGACGTGAGGATCAGGATCGTGTTGCGGAAGTCGACGGTGCGTCCCTGCCCGTCGGTGAGCCGACCGTCGTCGAGCACCTGGAGCAGCGTGTCGAACACGTCCGGGTGAGCCTTCTCGACCTCGTCGAACAGCACCACCGAGTAGGGGCGACGGCGCACGGCTTCGGTGAGCTGGCCGCCCGACTCGTAGCCGACGTACCCCGGAGGCGCACCGACCAGACGCGCGACCGAGTGCTTCTCGCTGTACTCCGACATGTCGATGCGCACCATGGCGCGCTCGTCGTCGAACAGGAAATCGGCGAGTGCCTTGGCCAGCTCGGTCTTACCGACACCGGTCGGGCCGAGGAACAGGAACGATCCGGTCGGACGGTTCGGGTCGGAGACACCGGCGCGGGCACGACGCACCGCATCGGATACCGACTGCACCGCCCGGTCCTGTCCCACGACACGCTTGCCGAGTTCGTCCTCCATCCGGAGGAGCTTCGCGGTCTCGCCCTCGAGCATGCGTCCGGCGGGGATACCGGTCCATGCGGCGACGACATCGGCGACGTCGTCGGGCCCGACTTCCTCCTTGAGCATCACGTCGTCACCGGCTGCGGTCCCCGACGCGGCAGCGGCTGCCTCGAGCTGCTTCTCCAGTTCGGGAATGCGGCCGTACCGCAGTTCGGCAACCTTGCCCAGGTCGCCGTCGCGCTCTGCCCGTTCCTCCTCGCCGCGCAGCGCTTCGAGCTGCTCCTTGACCTGGCGTACGGAGTCGATCGCGGTCTTCTCGTTCTGCCAGCGCGTCGTGAGCTGGTTCAGCCGTTCCCGTTCGTCCGCGAGTTCGGCGCGCAGCTTTTCGAGGCGGTCCTTGGAGGCAGCGTCGGTTTCCTTCTCCAGCGCCATCTCCTCGATCTCGAGGCGACGGACGATCCGTTCGACCGTGTCGATCTCCTCGGGACGCGAGTCGATCTCCATGCGCAGGCGCGACGCTGCCTCGTCGACGAGGTCGATGGCCTTGTCGGGAAGGAACCGCGAGGTGATGTACCGGTCCGAGAGCGTCGCCGCGGCAACGAGAGCAGAGTCGGTGATGCGCACACCGTGGTGCACTTCGTACCGCTCCTTGAGGCCACGCAGGATGCCGACGGTGTCTTCGACGCTCGGCTCCCCCACGAAGACCTGCTGGAAGCGCCGCTCGAGGGCGGCGTCCTTCTCGATGTACTTGCGGTACTCCTCGAGGGTGGTCGCACCGACGAGGCGGAGTTCACCACGCGCGAGCATCGGCTTGATCATGTTGCCCGCGTCCATCGCGGACTCACCGGTCGCACCGGCACCGACGATGGTGTGCAGTTCGTCGATGAAGGTGATGATCTCGCCGGCGGAGTCCTTGATCTCGTCGAGAACGGCCTTGAGACGCTCTTCGAACTCGCCGCGGTACTTCGCCCCGGCCACCATCGCGCCGAGGTCCAGGGCGACGACGGTCTTGCCGCGCAGCGATTCGGGCACGTCGCCCGCGACGACGCGCTGGGCGAGCCCTTCGACGATCGCGGTCTTGCCGACGCCGGGTTCACCGATGAGCACCGGGTTGTTCTTGGTGCGGCGCGAGAGCACCTGCACCACGCGGCGAATCTCGTTGTCGCGGCCGATGACCGGGTCGAGCTTTCCCTCCCGAGCACGTGCCGTGAGGTCGGTCGAGTACTTCTCGAGTGCCTGGTAGGTGGCTTCCGGGTCCGCGTTGGTCACCCGGCGGTTTCCGCGCACGGCTGTGAAGGCATCCCGCAGGGCCGTGGGCGTCGCGCCCTGACCAACGAGAAGCTTGGCGACGTCGGAGTCACCACTGGCGAGACCGACGAGAACGTGCTCCGTGGAGACGAATTCGTCGGTGAGCTCGGTCGCGAGCTTCTGCGCCGCGGAGAGCGCTGCGATCGCTTCGCGACCGAGCTGGGGTGTGGTGGTCGCCCCGGTGGTCTGCGGTAGTGCACCGACGAGCCGTTCGGCTTCGCTCCGCACTGCGGCGGGGTTCACGCCCACCGCTTCGAGGAGCGGAGCGGCGATGCCGTCGGGCTGGTCGAGCAGGGCCACCAGAAGGTGTGCCGGCCGGATGTCCGGGTTGCCCGCGGTGGACGCCGCCTGGAGAGCGGCCGTCAATGCGGCCTGAGTCTTGGTCGTCGGGTTGAACGAATCCACCGCACGCCCCTTTCACTTCGAAAACTGCTGATTCCTATACCTGCGGACCGGTGTCCACGAGGTTCGCTATGCACAACGGATACAAGATTGAGTTTGTTCCGCTCAAGTTTCTTGCGGCTGTGATTCACACCATAGCCACAGATCGGGGCGCACGGTGTAGCCGACCGCCCCGTGACCGACTACAGTGGCGGCGTCCAGCAGGCGCAGTACGTGGGAGGATGGCGTTGGAGACTTTCGCCATCGCGCGAGTGCAATTGAGCTTCGCGTCGATCGCGGCGACCCCCACCGGCCCCGAACGGTTCGCGTCGGCGTTCTACACCACCCTCTGGTCCGAATCGACCGGCATTCGCGAACTGTTCCCGGCGGGCATGGAGAGCATGCGGCATCGGTTCACGACCGCGATCGGATGGGTCGTCAACCGCCTGACCGACTTCGGCGCCGTCGAAGCCTTCCTCGGACAGCTCGCACGCGACCACCGGAAGTACGGCGTCAAGCCGGAACACTTCCGCTCGGCGGGCTACGCACTGCTCTTCGCGATCCGTGAGTGCACGCCGATCATCCTGTGGACCGCCACTCTGGAACGGACCTGGGCAGAGGTGATCGGCCGGCTCGTGGAAACGATGGCCGTCGCTGCGGCCACCGACGATCTGCCCGCGGTCTGGGGCGCGACGGTCGTCGGCCACGAGCGGGTCCTTCCCGACGTGGCGATCATCCGCCTCGAGACCGACACACCGATCCCGCATTACGCCGGGCAGTACATGAGCGTGCAGATCCCCCAGCGGCCCCACATGTGGCGCTACCTGTCGGCCGCCATTCCGCCGAACCCGCACGGACAGGTCGAATTCCACGTGCGGCGCGTCTCCTCCGGCTGGGTCAGCCCCGCGCTCGTCAACGAGGTGCGCGTCGGTGACCGCTGGCTGATCGGACCGCCGCTCGGTGGCTTGCGCGTCGATCGCGACAGCGGCCAGGACGTGCTCATGATCGCGTCGGGCACCGGCCTGGCACCGCTCCGCGCCCAGATCATGGAGATGGCGATGCGCGGCACCAATCCGCGGGTGCACCTGTTCTACGGCGGCAAGTACCCGTGCGACCTCTACGACCTCGAGACGCTGTGGCAGATCGCGATGACCAACCCGTGGCTCACGGTGATTCCCGTCGTGGAGGAGAGGGAGAACCCTTGGTGGCACCCGGTTCCGGTACGGGAAACGCCCAAGGGTCTCCACAGCACGATGTACGGCAAGCTCGGTAAGGTCGTCGGGCAGTTCGGATCGTGGGCCGACCGCCAGATTCAGATCTCCGGCTCACCGTCGATGATCCGGACCACCATCTACGCGCTGTCCGCGGCGGGCACACCCCGCCAGAACATCAGCTTCGATCCGCTGTAACCACCGAGTCTGTCACCGCTGCGTCTGGATGCACTGCGTCAGGCGCGTTGCGCGGCGACAGCGCGGGCGAACTCCGGATGCGCCTGCGACACCACGAGTTCCGAACCGCAGTCCGCGATAGTCACACCGAGAGCCGCCCGGCGCGGTTCGATGACGCGCAGTGCTACATAGATGGGCAGGAACGACAGCCCGAACACGCTGAGCAGCGCGAACCCGTACACCTTCGGCGCGCCCTGCACGAGCGCGAACACCAACGCCAGAAAGACGATCCCGAGGACCGTACAGGTTGCGGCGGCGGCGATCTGCCAGCGCACGCGGACGGCGACGCACCGCGCGCACGTGGGCCACTCCACGGCAGCGACCTGCACGGTGTACGCGGCTTCGAGGGCCGAGCCGATACGACCGGACTTCTCCTGGGGGCGCACCGCATCCGACGAGACGGTGACACGCACGCGGTCGACCTCGGGTTCGCCGTGGCGGGCACAGATCGGCGGCACCGGCTCGACCGGCCTCATCGCCCCGCTACCCCGCGTATTCACCGTCCCTGTCCCCGGATACTCGACGGCCAATCGCACCTCGACCCGCTGGGGTCCCCCGTTTGCCATGCGACGGAGTATGTCAGGCAGCGATCGAGCAGGGAAGCCGGCCGTTCCGGCGCCGGCAGATCTAGCGGTACGACGCGCGGAGCGTCTTCTTGTCGAGCTTGCCGAGGGGCGTGAGCGGCAGCGAATCGAGGAAGTCCACGGACTTGGGAGCGTGCACGGATCCCTTGGCCGCACGGACCTTCTCGATCAGTTCTTCCGCGGTCACGCTCCGACCGTCACGCAGCACGACGCATGCTTTGACCGCCTCACCCCACTTCTGGTCGGGCACACCGACGACCGCCACCGAGGCGACGGCGGGGTGGGACGAGATCGCGTCCTCGATCTCCCGGGGGAACACGTTGAAGCCGCCGGTGACGATCATGTCCTTCTTGCGGTCGACGATGGTGAGGAAGCCGTGCTTGTCGGCACGCGCGACATCGCCCGTGTGCAGCCACCCACCGCGCAGCGCTTCTGCCGTCTCGTCGGGCTTCTTCCAGTACCCCTTCATGACGAGCGGGCCGCGCACGCAGATCTCGCCGAGTTCCCCTTGTGGCACTTCGCGCAGGTCGTCGTCGAGCAGGCGTACGTCGAGCCACGGCACCGGACGTCCGCACGAGGCGAGTCGTTCCGGATCATCGGCGAGGTGTTCCTCTTTGCGCAGCACCGAGATCGTCATGCCGCACTCGGACTGCCCGTAGAACTGGAAGAACACCTGCCCGAGGCGCTCGATCCCTTCCTGGAGCCGGGCGGGTGACATCGCCGACGCGCCGTAGAAGAGCGTGTCGAGGCTCGACAGGTCGCGCGCGTCGAAGTCGGGGTGGTCGAGCAGCAGATAGATCATCGTGGGTACGAGCATCGTGGCGTTGATGCGGTGCTTCTCGATGGTCTCGAGGACGAGGCCGGGTTCGAAGTACGGCAGCACGTAGAGGCAGCCGCCGCGCAGCAGCGTCGGCACGAAGAACGCGGCGCCGGCGTGGGACAGCGGGGTGCAGATCAGAAAGCGCGGCTGGTCGGGCCACTGCCACTCCGCCATCTGGATCTGGTTGAGCGCCGCGCCGGACCGGAACGACCCCATCACGCCCTTCGGCTTTCCGGTGGTTCCCCCGGTGTAGACCATCGACGACGTGTCCTCGGCCGACACCGGAGCAGCCACGAGGCGTTGCTCGGTGAACTGATCGGCGAGCGCGAGGATGTCCGTGCCCACAGCCGACGGACCGAGGGAGAACAGATTCTTCAAGGTCGGGATCTGGGCGTGCAGCTCGGCGGCCCGCTCCTCGAAGTGATCCGGATCGAAGATGAGGGTCTCGATCTCGGCATCGGAAGTGATGTACAGGTGATCGGCGAGCGAACCCATCGGATTGAGCGCACTGTTGCGGCATCCGGCGACCATCGTCGCACCCATCGAGATGAGGACTTCCGGCCGGTTCTTCGACAGCATCGCGACAGATGACCCCTGGCCGATTCCCACGGACCCGAGGGCCTGCTGGAACCTGCTGATGGCACCGCGCATCTCGGCGCCGGTGAGGACGACGTCGCCGAGGTACAGCGCCGGACGGTCCGCGCTGCGGTCGAGCGCCGTGATGAGCAGGTCCGGGGTGAAGACGGGCCGGTGCAGGTCCGCGTACTCCTCGATCATGTCGTCCTTCCGGTCGGTGTCGTGGTCCGGGGGTGTGACGGCCCGGGGTACGGGCTTCTGATGTGGTCAGCGTCACCCGGTTCCCGCCACGATAACCGCTGCACCGGCAAAACTGAAACACGTTCCACTCTGTCGGGGTGCGTGTTCCTCGCCTAGAGTCTGTGCAACACCGCGCCACACCACCCGGGGGTCACGTATGCAGTCGGCTACGCCGTCATCGACCGACACCGACATCGCGGTCTCCGCGACCGTGGTCGAGCACCACCGCCTGCGAACCGATCTGGCCGTCGTGCGGCTCGAATGCAACAGCGACATCGTTCCGTTCCGCGCCGGCCAGTACGTCGACGTGACCGTGCCGCAGCGTCCGAACCTGCCGCGCCGCCTGTCGCCCGCACTCCCCCCGTCGATGGACGGCAAGCTCGAATTCCACGTCCGCACCGTGCCGGGCGGATGGGTCAGCAAAACGATCGTCGAGTCCACCAGTCCCGGAGACGTGTGGACCGTCGGCAATCCTCGCGGAGGTGACCTCCACGTCGACGACACCGGACGCATCGTGGTGATGATCGCCGGCGGTACCGGCCTGGCCCCGCTGCGCGCGTTGCTCCTCGACGTCGCGCGCCGTCCACAGCCGCCCCGCACCTTCCTCTTCGTCGGCGCCCGCACGCCCCGGGACCTCTACGCGGCGGACATGCTGGCCCTGCTCGGGGAAGCACTGCCCTGGCTGACGATCGTGCCGGTGACCGAGTCGCTGTACGACCCCGCGATCCAGGATCCGTTCTACGACCGGATCGTCTCGCACGTCGGCGATTTCGGCATCGACCCCGACGAGTTCCTCGAAGGCACGCTCGGCGATATCGTCACGTCGTACGGGGCGTTCGGCGATCACCAGGTGCTGGTCTGTGGCTCCGCAGCGATGGTGCGCTCCACCGTGCAGCGACTGCTCGAGACGGGTACTCCGCTCGAGAACATCCGCTACGACTCGTACTGAGTCCCCGGCGGCCGCGCCGCCGGGGACTCAGGGCTCGACCGCGCTCTACTTCGCGGCGGCTGTTCCCGCTGCGTCGCGAGCAGCGATGTATCCGAACACCAGTCCCTGGCCGATGGTCGCGCCGGCGCCGGGGTAGCGGTGCCCGAACGCGTTGGCCGCGGTGTTGCCGACCGCGTAGAGCCCGCCGATGACGCTGCCGTCCTCGCGGAGCACCCGCGCCCGCTCGTCGGCCCGCACGCCACCGCACGTGCCGAGATCGCTCAGGGTCATCTTCACGGCGTAGAACGGACCGTGCGTCAGCGGCCGCATGTTCGGGTTGGGCCGGACCGTGGGATCACCGTAGTACCGGTCGTAGGCGCTGCCGCCACGGCCGAACTCGGAATCCGTTCCGGCTGCGGCATCCTCGTTGAACGCGCCGAAGGTCTCGGAGAAGGTGTCCACGGGCACTCCCATCGACGCCGCGAGTTCTTCGGCGGTCGAGGCACGGTGGGCGATGCCCGCCTCGTACCAGGACTCCGGGAGCGGCTGGCGCGGGAAGACGCCGGCTGCGAACACGTAGCTGTTGCGGTACTTCTGGTCGAAGACGATCCACATCGACTCGACCGGGTCGCCGGCGTGTTCGCGCGCCAGCACCAGTTGCCCGAACGACATGTAGTCCGACGACTCGTTGGTGAAGCGGCGTCCGGTCTGATCGACGATGAACGAACCCGGCAGCGACCGCTCGGCGAGCATGACCATCGGCGGCTTGCCCGGACGGGTCGGTGCGACAGCGGGGAACCACCAGGCCTGATCCATCAGATCGAGACCGGCACCGACCTCCTGGGCCGCCTTGATCGCGTCGCCCGTGTTGCTCTCCGCGCCGAGGCTCTCGTGGTCGAGCAGACGCTCGGACTGGAACTTGCGGCGCATCGCCATGTCGTGGTCGAAGCCGCCCGCGGCGAGCACGACTCCGCGGCGCGCGGTCACGGTCACCTCCCGGCCGTTCTGCTCGAGGACGGCACCGGTGACCCGGTCGCCGTCGGTGACCAGACGCACGAGCGAGGTGTCGGTCCAGACCGGCACACCGGCTTTCAGCACACCCGCGAACAGTCCCGCAGCGATCGCCTGACCACCGGCGACGTATTCCCGCTTGACGGCGAGCCCGGCGACGCCCTGCGCCAGTCGCTTGAAGATGCGCGGGAAGCCCTTGTGCGGCACGCGCAGCATGAGGTTCATCCACTTGTAGTCGGCGCCCGTCGTGGGCATGGGCAGTCCCGCTTCCATCAGGCCCGGGCGCAGCCGCCCACGTTCCTCACCGAGCACCGACAGGTCGAGCGGCTTGCATTCACAACTGCGTCCCACTGCGGAGCCACCGGGCAACTCGGGGTGGTAATCGGAATAGCCCTCCGCCCAGAACAGCTTCATCGGCGTCGTGCGCCGGAGCATGTCGACCGTCGCCACACCGTTGTCGACGAAGGCCTCGCCGCGCTCGGCCGGTGCCGTGCCGTCCACCACGGACCGGACGTAGGTGTGACCGCGCTCGACGGTGTCACCCGACCCCGCCTCGGTCAGAATCGGATTGGCCGGAACCCAGAACGCACCGCCGGAACGGGCGGTCGATCCACCGACATGAGGAGATTTCTCCACGATCAACGCCGACAAGCCGAGTTCGTGCGCGGCGAGTGCAGCCGCCATGCCCGTACCCGAACCGATGACGAGCAGGTCGACCTCGGTGTCATGGGCAGGGGTCACAGGCGGAACGGGAGTCGACGCCATGGAAATGCTCCTTCATTCGGGGACGAGACGATAGTGATCGGCAGCACACGGTAGGCCCCCGCCGACGCTAGGGCACGTACCCGGAGGGCATCGGCGGCGTCCCGTCCAGCGGGAAGATCGTTGAACTGTGTGGATCTCCCGTTGGATGGGAAGCCGTCGCCGTATGGACGAGGACCCCGCTAGCGTCCCGGGGGGACACCACCGCACTCCCCCGGACACCCGCCGTCCCGACATGACGGACACTGGAGAGCAACAGGACGGAAAGGAACATCGATGACGGCGGAACACACCGTGCTCGACCCGAGGACGATGCGCAACGTGATGGGCAACTTCTGCACGGGAGTCACAGTCATCACCGCGCTCGACGGCGACGCGCCGCTCGGCTTCGCGTGCCAGTCGTTCACCTCGGTGTCGCTGGACCCGCCGCTGGTCTCCTTCTGCCCCGCTCGCACGTCCACGACGTGGCCGCGCATCCGCGAGATCGGCACTCTCGCCATCAACGTCCTCGCGGAGAGCCAGCGCACGTTGTGCGCGGCGTTCGCCGTCAGCGGTGGCAACAAGTTCCGCGGCGTCGACTGGGTGCCCGGCGACAACGGTGCCCCCGCCCTCGACGGCGCGCTCGCCCGCGTGGAGGCGACCGTGGAAACGGAGCACGACGCCGGCGACCATACGATCGTGGTGGCACGCGTCACCGGCCTGACAGCGCTGCCGTCCAACGGCCCGTTGCTGTTCTACCGCGGCACCTATGGGCACTTCGACCGGCTGTGACGGCCGCCTCCCGGAATAGCGGGCGGCTACCCCGGGTTGCACCCAGGGTGTGCCCAGCTGCCGGTGGCGGGCCCCGGACGAAGGATTCTCGGTGACTGTTCCTCTCTCCATCCTCGATTTGGCCCATATCGGCGAGGGTGAAACCGCTCGCGACAGTTTCGACGCCAGCGTGAAGATGGCACAGCTCGCCGAACGGTGGGGGTACCACCGGATCTGGTACGCCGAGCACCACAACATGCCGACCATCGCGTCGTCTGCGACGAGCGTGCTGATCGCGCACGTCGCGGCGCACACGTCGTCGATCCGGCTCGGCGCCGGCGGCATCATGCTCCCGAATCATTCGCCGCTCACGATCGCCGAGCAGTTCGGCACGCTCGCGACGCTGCATCCCGGCCGCATCGATCTGGGGCTGGGCCGGGCACCGGGTAGCGACCAGAAGACGATGCGGGCGCTGCGACGCGACCCGTCGTCGGCCGACAGCTTCCCCCAGGACGTCCTCGAACTCCAGGGGTATCTGAAGGGCGCCTCGCGCATCCCGGGTGTCGACGCGGTTCCGGGTAAGGGCACCGATGTGCCGCTGTACATTCTGGGCTCATCGCTCTTCGGCGCGAAACTTGCTGCCCTGCTGGGTCTTCCCTACGCGTTCGCGTCGCATTTCGCGCCGCAGGCTCTCGAGGAGGCAGTCACGCTGTACCGCCGCGAGTACCAGCCGTCCGAGCAGCACCCGGAGCCGTACGTCATCGCCGGTGTAGGTGTCATTGCCGCGGATACCGCCGACGAAGCGGCAGCGATGTTCGAAGCCACCAAGCGTTCACGCGTCGTGCAGATGGTCGGGCGTGGGCGCACGTTCACCGAGGAGGAGATCGATCTGCTCCTCGACTCCCCCGCCGGCTACCAGGTCCTCACGATGCTGAAGAACACCGCGGTGGGCACCCCGGCCGAGGTGCGCGACTACCTCGACCGCTTCACCGAGCGCGCGCAGGCCGACGAACTGATCGTCGTGTCGTCGGCTCCCGGACGCGACGCGTGGTTGCGGTCGCTGGAACTCGTCGCCCAGGTCAGCGATCTCGTCCCGGCCTGACAGCAGGTCCCGGACGTCTCTTACCCTTGCTCCGTACTCGTGGGTACACTTTGCCGGCCGTCCCGAACCGGCGGCCTCGACTCGTCGACCGCAGGAGCACCATGAAGTACCGCACCCGCGTATGTGCCGCCGTCGCCCTGACTGCGGCGGCCACCCTCACTGCTCCCGCAGCGGCGAGCAGCGAGACCCTTCCCGCAGACGCGCCGACCATCACGCTGACGGTCACCAACGACACCGACGCGCCCATGGTGCTCGGCGCGGCGACCATTCCCTACGGGCAGTGGGTGAACGAACCGGCGAGCGTCGTCCCGGCGCACACAACGGAAGTCGTGACCGCGGGAAGTGCCGATCGACGCGGATTCGGCATGCAGGTCACCTACACGATGCCAGGGGAGGCCACCGCCGTGCTCATGGCCAGTAACCACGGCACGGGAATCGCCAACGCCGACGGCACGCGGATCGACGGCGCCAACAGGCATGCGTACACCGCTGCCGCGCAGGTCGATGCCGGCTTTCCGTTCATGAACGTCACGTACACGATCGGTCGGGGCAGTTCCTGACACCGCGGTTCCCGACACCGCTGCTACCGGGCGTCGCACGCCCCTGAAAAGCGAAACTGAAAAGCGAAACCCCCGCGCCCTGTCGGACGTGGGGGTTGGTGCTGTTGTGCGTCAGGATTCGCGCGCGTGCCTCGGCTTCCACACGACCAGCGCGTTGGTGCGCGGCACGGGCACCAGATCACGCCGTGCGGAGCGCAACTGCGCGACCTCGGTGGACAGTTCCGCGACCCGCTGCTGCAGTGCCTCGACGTGGTTGGTCAACTCGATGATCCGTTTGATCCCGGCGAGGTTGACACCTTCGTCCTGGGAAAGCCGCTGCACCTCACGGAGCAGTTCGACGTCGCGCGGCGAATAACGCCGTCCGCCACCGCTGGTGCGGTGCGGGGTAACCAGTCCCAGCCGGTCGTAGTTACGCAGTGTCTGGGCGTGCATCCCGGCGAGTTCTGCGGCGACCGAGATGACATAGACACGCGCATCGGGATCCGGCGGGAGATTCCGGGGAGTTCCCGTATCGCTCATCACGCACCTGCCCATCCTTCACGCGGGTCGAATCCGCCGGCCTCTTCGGCACGAAGATAATCGCGCAGCGCTTCCGTCGCCTGTTCGTCGAGCTTCTGGGGGATGGCGACCTTGACGGTCACGAGCAGATCTCCCGCACCGCCCCCGCGCTTGGGGACGCCGCGGCCACGCACCCGCAGAACCCGGCCGTCGGCCGTGCCCGCCGGGATCTTGAGACCGACCCGGCCGTCGAGCGTGGGAACCGACACGGTGCTGCCGAGCACGAGTTCTCCGTAGCTGACCGGCAATACGAGTGTCAGGTTGTCGCCGTCCCGGCCGAACACGCGGTCGGGCCGGACGTGCACGATGACGAAGAGGTCGCCCGACGGCGCACCCCGCAGGCCGGCCTCGCCTTGCCCGGCGAGGCGGATGCGGGAACCGTCCTTGATGCCCGGAGGTACGCGCACGGTGATGGTGCGGGTGCGCTCCTGGACGCCGCTGCCGCGGCAGTCACGGCACGGGCTGTCGATGATCGAGCCCGAACCGCGGCATTCGTCGCACGGCTCGGAGAATCCGAAGGCGCCCTGGTTGCGGGAGACGATCCCGCTTCCGTTGCACTGCGGGCACACCCGCGGGCTGGTGCCCGGCTCGGCGCCGCTGCCGTGGCAGGTGGTGCACGGCGCGGGACTGGTCAGACGCAACGGAACGGTGACACCTTGCACGGCGTCACGGAAATCGAGCGTCGTCTCGGTCTCGATGTCGCCGCCGCGGCGTGGCCGCGACCGGTTCGCACCGCCCCCGGGTGTCGCACCGCGGTTGAAGAGCCCTCCGAAGAGGTCGCCCAATCCACCGTCGCCGGCCCCGCCGCCCCCGAAGAGGTCACCGAGGTCGAATGTGGTGCTGCCCCCAGAGAATCCGCCTCCGCTGGGCTGGAAGCCGCCGCCGAAACCTCCGGACGCGAACATCCGGCGGGTCTCGTCGTATTCCTTGCGCTTGGCCGGGTCGGACAGGACGGCGTTCGCCTCGCTGACCGACTTGAACCGCTCCTCGGCCGCGGCATCGCCGGGGTTGGCATCGGGATGCAGATCCCGAGCCAACTTGCGGTAGGCCTTCTTGATGTCTTCTTGCGAAGCGTCGGACGAGACGCCCAGGTCCTTGTAGAAGTCCTTTTCGATCCACTCCCGCTGGCTCACCGGGCGTCTCCTCCTCTCGCTCTTGTTGTTCTTACTCTGTGCCGGCGCTGTCGGACGGCGATTGCTCCGGCGTGTCCGCCGGATCGCCGTCGGTGACAGTCACCATCGCATGCCGCAGAATCCGGTCGCCGACGCGGTAACCCTTGCGCAGGATCGTGCCCAGCACCGGGTTGCTGCCGTCGCCTTCCATCTGGACCGCTTCGTGCAGTTCCGGATCGAACACGTCGCCCTCGTCGCCGAAGCCGACGAGGCCGAGTCCGGTCAGAATGCGGGTGAGCTTGTCGCTCACCGCCTTCAGCGGTCCGGATTCGAGGTCGCCGTGGGCACGGGCCCGATCCAGATCGTCGACGACGTCGAGGAACTGCGCCACCACCGAGGCCTTCGCGGACTCGCCGATGGCGGCCTTCTCGCGTTCGGCCCGGCGACGGTAGTTGGTGTACTCCGCGGAGACGCGCTGCAGATCCGCGGTACGTTCCGCGAGTTCCGCTTCGGTGGAGACGATCTCCTCGACGCGGACCTCCTCGCCGTCCCCGTTCTCGACGACGCCCTCGTTCACGGTGCCCTCGTTTTCTACGGTGCCCTCGGCAGGGGCACCGGTGCCCTCACTCGACTCGGCCGCGTCCCGTACCTCGAAGGTCTCGGGATCGATGCGCCGCTTGTCGGTGACGGTCACCGGTTCCTGCTCGGGCTTACCCGACGTCACTTCTTCTCCGAATCGGTCGGCTCGTCGACGACCTCGGCGTCGACGACATCGTCTGCGCCTGCCGCAGCACCGTCGCCGGCAGCTGCGCCGTCGGCTCCGCCCTGCGACTCGTAGATGGCCTGGCCGAGAGCCTGCGACTCGGTCGCCAGCTTCTCGACGGCGGACTTCACCGCGGCGATGTCGCTACCGGCCAGAGCGTCCTTGGCATCCTTGACGGCTGCCTCGACCTTCTCCTTGACGTCGGCCGGCACCTTGTCCTCGTTGTCCTTGATGAACTTCTCGGTCTGGTGCACGAGCGACTCGGCCTGGTTGCGGACCTCGGCTTCTTCGCGACGGGCGCGGTCTTCCTCGGCGTGCGCCTCGGCGTCCTTCACCATCCGGTCGATCTCCTCCTGGGACAGGCCGGAGCCTTCCTGGATCTTGATCGTGTTCTCCTTGCCGGTGCCCTTGTCGCGGGCGGTGACGTGCACGATGCCGTTGGCGTCGATGTCGAAGGTGACCTCGATCTGCGGGACGCCGCGCGGAGCCGGGGCGATACCGCCGAGCTCGAACGAGCCGAGCAGCTTGTTGTGCGCCGCGATCTCACGCTCACCCTGGAACACCTGGATCTGCACGGACGGCTGGTTGTCGTCGGCCGTGGTGAAGGTCTCCGAACGCTTCGTCGGAATCGTGGTGTTGCGCTCGATGAGCTTGGTCATCACGCCACCCTTGGTCTCGATACCGAGGGACAGCGGGGTGACGTCGAGCAGCAGCACGTCCTTGACCTCGCCCTTGAGGACGCCGGCCTGCAGTGCCGCACCCACGGCGACGACCTCGTCGGGGTTGACGCCCTTGTTGGGCTCCTGACCACCGGTGAGTTCGCGCACGAGATCGGTGACGGCGGGCATACGGGTCGAGCCACCGACGAGGACCACGTGGTCGATGTCGCCGACCGAGATCCCTGCGTCCTTGACGACCTGCTGGAACGGAGCGCGGGTGCGCTCGAGGAGGTCGCCGGTGATCTTCTGGAACTCGGAGCGGGAGAGCTGCTCGTCGAGGAACAGCGGGTTCTTGTCCGCGTCGACCGTGATGTAGGGCAGGTTGATCGACGTCGACTGCGAACTCGACAGCTCGATCTTCGCCTTCTCCGCAGCCTCACGCAGACGCTGCAGGGCCATCTTGTCCTTGGTCAGGTCGACGCCGTGCTGTGCCTTGAACTTGTCGACGAGCCAGTTGACGATGCGTTCGTCCCAGTCGTCGCCACCGAGGTGGTTGTCACCGGAGGTCGCGCGGACCTCGACGACACCGTCACCGATTTCGAGGAGCGAGACGTCGAACGTGCCGCCACCGAGGTCGAAGACCAGGATGGTCTGTTCCTTGCTGCCCTTGTCGAGGCCGTATGCGAGGGCAGCAGCGGTGGGCTCGTTGACGATGCGCAGGACGTTGAGGCCGGCGATGGTGCCGGCTTCCTTCGTCGCCTGACGCTGCGCGTCGTTGAAGTAGGCCGGAACGGTGATCACGGCGTCGGTGATGTCCTCGCCCAGGTATGCCTCAGCGTCTCGCTTGAGCTTCATCAGCGTGCGGGCGCTGATCTCCTGGGGGGTGTACTTCTTGCCGTCGATGTCGACGTTCCAGTCGGACCCGATGTGCCGCTTGACGGAACGGATGGTGCGGTCGACGTTGGTGACCGCCTGGTTCTTGGCAGGCTGACCCACCAGAACCTCGCCGTTCTTCGCGAAAGCGACGACGGACGGGGTGGTGCGTGAACCTTCGGAGTTGGCGACCACAACGGGCTCGCCGCCCTCCAGAACGGAAACGACCGAGTTGGTGGTTCCGAGGTCGATACCGACCGCACGAGCCATGATTTCCTCCAAAATGTTTCACCGCGACGCGAGTCGCACCGCGGAACGTTCAGTTCCCCAACCTGAGCCTGTTCGACTCAACTTGGCTTCGCCAAATCGAGACTGCACCCTTTCGGACGCTTCAGTCAAGTGGAGTTGAGCCTTGGTAGCTCAAGTTGTCTGATACATGCAACCGAAGATCTGGCCGGATCGTTCCCGGATGTGATGGTCTTCACATTCGTCCGACGGAGTCCAAGTCGGCGCCGCGCTCCGTCCGCCGGGGCCCGAATACTCTCCTGAAGCGACGGCCCGACGGGTCCACCTGGTGGTTTCGAGATTCACCTATCGTTATGTCCGCATACGCCTGTACATTTCCGCGGAGACTGTGCAGCATCACGTCGCCCGGATCCGGCGCGGCCGGTCCCCGTTGCACAAGCTCCGACCAGATTTGGGGGAATTCCGGCATGTCCGTAGGCGTAGGCCTGAGGGTGGGCAACTCCGTGTCGTCGGTTGCGGTCACCTCGTCGTCGCCCGGACGACCCGACCCGTCACCCATCGAACGGCGCACAGCAGTACACCTGCACTCCGATGGCACCGCGACGCTCGGCGACCACGACTTCTTCGACGGAACCACCAGTTCGTTCACCGAGTTCGTCAGCAGCATCGGCCGATCCGGCGGCGTCCGCGCCAACGACGGCTCCCTCTCCCGCGCCGAAGACCTCGTGGCAACGGCCATGGAATGCCTTCTCGCCGACGCGGCCCGCCTCATCGGCGACCAGCCGTACACCGCGGTCGCGACCCATCCCACCGAGTGGCCGCCGTCGACCGTCGCCGTCCTGCGCAACGCACTCGACTACGTGGGATTGCGGTACGTGTCGCTCATCTCGGACGCCGAGGCAGCCGCCGCGTGGTACGAGTCGCAGGTCGCCCACCAGACCGGCAGGCTCATCGCCGTCCACCACATCGATCCGCTGGGCTCGACGGTCACCCTGGTCCGCTCCGGTGTCGCGGCAGGTAAGTCGTTCCGCTTTGCCGAAGAGGACGCGCCGTCCGTGACAGCGCAGCTGTCCGCCGCCCTCGGGGCGTTCGGATGGCTCGTCAGCAATCTCGACGCCATCGTCGTCACCGTCGACGAAGCCATCGATCCCACCGCAGCCCAGCTGGTTGCCCAGTCCTTCAAGACCGGCCTGGGAGTGCGGAGCGCACTCGCACCCGAGCCTCACCAGACGATGGTGCGCGGCGCGGCGCTCGCTGCCGCCGCGGGGTCGGTGGATCTGCTGGGCTCGACCCAGATTCTGCCCGTCGCGCGTCTCACCGGGCCCAAGCGCAGCGAACTCGACACCGAGACCACCACCGTCATCGCCAAGATCACGGCCACTCCGCCTCCCGAAACGACCGGAACGGTCAGGGCCAGCTCGCCGGCGCCGGAACCGGCAGACGAGTCCGAGACCAAGCGCCGGTCCTCACTGTTCACCGTCGGCGCTGCGGCAGCGGCGATCGCTCTGCTCGTCGGTGTGGGCGCGTGGGTGTTCACGATGCGCGACTCCTCGACGGCGACCGCCAATACATCACCGATGGAGACGACGGTCGCGCCGTTCGGCGACACCACGCGGACACCGTCCCCCACGAAACCGCCTGGCGGTACCCCGACGACAACCACGGCAGAGTCGTCCACGGAGTCCGACACCTCCGCGGCGGTCGCTCCCGCGGTCGCGCCGGCAGGCGGCGCACCGGCCTGGACCGATCCGAGCACCACCGGCGACGCAGCGACCTCGTCGTCGAATACCGGGTCGTCGAGCGCGGGGCCGTCGAGCAACACGACGACGAGCACGGGATGGTCGCGCCGTAATCCGCCGTCGAGCGGAGGCGGAGGCGGCAACGACTCGGGTGAGACACCCCCGATTGTCGAGCCCTCGACGCAGCCCACCGAGACCACGCCCACCGAGACCGAAACGCCCGAACCGGGGACGGACCCCGGCCCTCCTACCACGGAGGAAAGCGGCTCTTCCGGCGGCTGATTCCGCACGTGATCTAGGGCACATTTTTTGCACTGACGTTTGTGCCGTAGGCTGTCCCGCGGGTCGGTACCGCAAGTACCGCGCTCGTGTACATAATTGCAGTTCAGACCGCTGATCCACCATGTAGAAGGGCCCTCATGCGTCTCTTGCCGGCGTCGCGCGCCGCTCGTTCCACCGCCCGCCGTGTCGCCGTCGCAGCGGCGTCGGCCGTGTTGCTGGTGGGACCGCTGACCACCGCCGCCCACGCGAGCCCGGCAGAGCAGCTCCCGGTTCCCGATCTGCCCGCCGAACTGGTGGATGCGATCACCCGGGATCTGGGCATCTCACCGGAGGAATACCTCGATCGCGCCGCCCGCGCGCAGGCGCTGGGCGACTACGCCCGTTCGTTCCGCGCCGAGAGCCCGGACGACTACGCGGGTGCATGGCTCGGCGAAGACGGACAGCCCGTCGTCGCGGTGACCAATCGGGATGCGGCAGAGAAGGCACAGAAGGACGGCTACCGGGCCACGGTCGCCCCCCTGTCCGCCGACGGCCTCGAGCAGGCCCTCGCGGAGCTGAACCGGTGGGTCTCGGCACTTCCGCGCGAGGTGTCGTCCCAGGTGAATTCGACGTCCATCGACGTCCTCAACAACCAGCTCGTGGTCGACATCGTGAACTCGCCGGTCGGACGCGCCCTGAATCTCCCGTCGCTCATCGCGAACGTGCAGGTACAGCTGAGCCCCGGCCTTCCCCCCAACGATCCGGCTCCGCTCGGAGGCGACACCTACCTCACCGCCGACGGCGACGTGCGGACCACGCCGCTCGAGCGGATCGGTATCTGCTCGTTCGGATTCAGCGGTGTCGACGCGAACGGCGACCCGGTCAACCTCACCGCCGGCCACTGCGACGCCGTCGCCCGTGAGCAGGGTGGCTCCACGGTCTACCTGCCCAACCGGGAAGACATCGACGCCAGCACCAAGATCGGCACGTTCACCCAGTCCACGGTGGGCACGGACAGCACGCTCGACTACGGGGTCATCTCCCTCGACGAGGCCGGCGTCGCCGCGGGTCTGAACCGCCCGGTCGTGCGCGGTGGCAACGGCTCCACGCTGACCATCACCGGCACCGCAGTTCCGGTCGTCGGCGCGCCCGTCTGCAAGTCGGGGCAGTCCTCCTCGTTCACCTGCGGTGTCGTCGCCGCCGAGCGTGTCGAGACCCAGCTCGTGTACAACTCCGGGTTCTCCAGCACCATCCGGGGCTTCGCCACGACGGCCTGCACCTTGTCCGGCGACAGCGGCGGATCCATCGTCACGGGCACGCTCGCTCTGGGCGTGATCAGCGGCTCCAACAGCGCGGGCGCACCGAACTGCGTCGAAGCGAACCTCGTCCTCGCGCCCAACGGAGGCACCTCCAGCCTGGGTATTTCCATCCGCGACATCGAGAACGCCACCGGCAGCACGGTGCGCACGATCAACGCTGCGTAGCCTCACCGGGGCTGTTCACAGGAGCAACACCCGACACACCGGTCACTCACAACCCGCTGTGAGTCACACCTGTTACCCCTTAGGATCGACCAATGCCGGTCCTCACGGGTCAGCTACCTTTGCGCGCTCGAGCCGCGGAGGGACAACGAGAAAGGTTTTCATGCGCCGCTCCTTCGCACGTCAGGCAGCCGTCATCGGCTCAGCCGCCGTGTTGCTCCTCGGCACCGCAGCCACCGTCGCTCAGGCCGAGCCTGCGCCGGCCCCGACGACCGCACTGCCGGCCGAACTGGTGGAAGCGTTGCAGCGAGACCTCCAGATCAGTCCCGACCGTTTCCTCAACGACGCAGAGCGCAGCCAGGAACTGGCCCGCTTCGCCGATAAGGCGCGCGAGCAGTTCGAGAGCGTGTTCGCCGGTGTCTGGCTCGACGAGCAGGGCACGCCCATCGTCGGCCTCGCCGACGGTGAGCAGTTCGACGAGGCCCGCACGGCCGCCGAGGACTCCGGTTTCGTCGTCGAGAAGACGGAGAACAGCGAGAACGCCCTCGAAGCCCGGTTGAACGAGCTCAACGACTGGCTCGACACTCAGCCGCCCGCGATCGCCGACGTCATTCGCGGCATTGCGATCGACGTGGTGAACAACGACCTCGTGGTGCGCGCCGAGAACGTCGCCGGACTCGAACTGCCGCCGTTCCTCGACGGCGTTCGTGTTCTCTTCGCGCCGACCGAGTTGACGCCGGAGTCCACTCCGGAGTTCGAGTTCACCGCGGGCATCGCGGCGCCCGACGCCCTGCTCGGCGGAGACGCCTACGCGGCGCTCGGTGCCGGCGCAGGCCTTCGCTGCTCCCTCGGGTTCAACGCCGAGGACGGTTCGGGTAGCCCCGTCAACATCACCGCCGGTCATTGCGATCCGAACCGTTCACAGGCCGGAACGCGATGGGCGTCCGAGGTGTACCAGCTTCTGGGCGACACGCTCGGCCAGCGTCTCGGAACGTTCGAGAAGACCAGCCTCGACAACAACGACTACGGCATCATCCGGCCGGCAGCCGATGCCGCAGGAAGGTTCGAGAACAACGGCGTGCGTGTTCCCAACGCCGCACCCCTGCCGATCACCGGCACCGCCGATCCGATCGTCGGAACGCCCGTGTGCAAGTCGGGCCTGCGGACCGGCTACAGCTGCGGTGTCGTGACGTCGGCGCAGCAGAACGTCGCGATCGGCGAGCGCGTGCTCAGCAACGGTTTCTCCACGAACCTGTGCGCACTGCAGGGTGACAGCGGCGGAACGCTCGTCACGGGCACCCTGGCACTCGGCATCTCCAGCGCCTCGAACGTGGGCCAGTACGGCCTGTGCGAGGTGGCCGGATTCGTCAGCAGCCTGCTGGGCGAGACGCCCGAGTTGTTCGCGACACCGATCAACGCAGTTCTGGCCGAGAACCCGGGCCTGAAGGTCCGCACCTGGTAAACACTCGCTCTCGAGAAGAGGCCCTCCTTCCGGTTCGGAAGGAGGGCCTCTCTTTCTTTCCTCTGCGGCACGCTACGGGCCTTTCCGGTGGTCACCTTCAACCGACCGTCCCGCCAGTGGGGTGAAGCCCTCGGTGACGACCTCGTCGCCGCTGCAACGATCGGCCGGGGCGCGCGTCGACGGTTCCCATGCTCCATGATCTCTTGATGATCGTGATGCGTGTGGGCTGGATCTTCTCGGCCGTCGTGGCCGTGTTGCTCGGAATCGGGGCAGCGACCAGCCCGATGTTGCAGATCGTGGATTGCGAGATAGGCGTGTTTTCGCGGGAAGTCCCCAATCGCGAGGCCTGCGATGCTTCGATCCGGAGTTATTTCGGGAATGCGGTCGTGCCTGTTCTTGCGCTGCCGGTGGCCGTGTGTCTGATTCCCGTGTTCATGCCGAGGCAGCGTGTTGCCTGGCTGACAACGGGCGCACTTTTCGTTCTTGCGGCCGTGGGGTTTTTCGCGCTCGTCTTCTCGTCGACGCCGACATCGACCAATCTGCTGGGTTTCTTCTGGCCTGCCGCGTTCCTGGCGGTACTCGTCACCAGCCTCGCTCAGTTGTCGAACCTGATCCCTCGCCCGCAACTCCGGACACGGAAAGACAGCGGCCCCGTCACCTCTCGGTGACGGGGCCGTTGCCCTACGTACAGAGTGCTACTTCGCCCACTCGGTGGTGCCGGGAGCCGCCAGAAGCGTCTCGACGACTGCGATACCGGCGATGACTGCCGTCGGACCGCCTGCGACGAAGGCTCCGATCGTGCCGCCGATGCCTGCACCGCCGGCGCACCCGATGATGGTTCCGGCACCCGGAACGATGCTCCCGGGGATGGCTCCCACAACACACCCGATGATGGCGCCGGCGACGGTGCCGATCGCGGTCGCCATACCCAGCTGCGACACGAAGTTCTGCTGTGCCTTGAGGTTCTCGTCGGGCGACGCGACATCCGACAGCTTCAGACCGACAGGCGTGATGCCCATCGCGACCTTGTCTTCGGGCTCGACGGGCGTCGCCTTCGCCGGGTCGACGACCGGAGTGAGGGTGAGGGTCTTGCCGTCCTCGCTGATCTCACGCTCGAACGGAAGCTGCAGATCGCCCAGCTGGACGGCGAGAGGCAGGCTGATGACGGCGTTGCCGTCGTTGTCCTGCAGTTCGACCTGTGTGCCGTCACCGGAGATGCTGAACCCACCCGCGTCGATGACTGTGACAACCGAGTCGCCCTCGGGCCGGACCTCGTAGTTGATCTTGTCTTCGGCCGACGGGGCGGCCGGGGCTGCGTAGGAAGTACCTGCCGCGATCCCCATGGCGGCAGCAGTCATCGTGGCGACGATGGCAAGCTTCTTGAGCTTCATTGAGTTCCATTCTGTGACATGGCGCACGCCCGAGGGACGCCCCCATTTTCCCTGTTCGCGTGGCACATCCAGACCCCCCGACGATGAACCCACTGTCCGGATGCCACGTCCGGGGCGAATCATAACCGACGTCACACCCCATTTGTTATATGAGTTGTTTCGCCCGTGACCCGGTCGGAGTCGACTTGCCCCGAGGGCTGTCGCGGCAAGAAAGGCGCGCAGTTAGGGGAGCCTGGCTAGATGAGGTGGAAGGTTTGACCACTAACGTGGCCGGGCACACACATCCCCGCTGCACGAACGTTGTTACCGGCTAGTAACCTGGCTCTGTTTCTCCACCAAGTTACCGGCCAGTAACTTATCCTGCGTTACGATGCGGTGGTTTATACCAGGCGGCCCGGTGCTGCCCCCGACACGAAAGGCCACGTATGAATGCCCTGACGATCACGTTGGGCACGATCGGCGTGCTGCTCAGCCTCGTGTGTTGGTTCGCGTTCATCAGCGGCGCGTGGACGATGGTCAAGACCATCCGGGTCGGCCAACCGGCCCCGGACCGGTGGCGCCCGTTCTTCCCGCGCTTCAAGCAGATGCTCGTCGAGTTCATCGCGCACACGAAGATGACCAAGTTCCGTACCGTCGGCTGGGCGCACTGGCTGGTCATGGTCGGTTTCATGCTCGGTGCCATCGTCTGGTTCGAGGCCTACGGCCAGACGTTCGACCCGAACTTCCACTGGCCGATCATCGGCGACACGGCCGTCTACCACTTCATCGACGAGATCCTGGGCATCGGCACCGTGATCGGCATTCTGACGCTGATCACCATCCGCCAGCTCAATCACCCGCGTCAGCCCGGCCGGTTGTCGCGCTTCAGCGGCTCCAACTTCAAGGCCGCGTACTTCGTCGAGGCCGTCGTGCTCCTCGAGGGCCTCGGCATGATTCTGGTGAAGGCCGGCAAGATCGCGACCTACCACCACCACAACGCCTACACCGACTTCTTCACGATGCAGGTGGCCCGGATTCTTCCCGAGAGCCCCGAACTGGTGTCGGTGTTCGCGTTCGTCAAGCTGATGTCCGGCATGGTGTGGCTCTACATCGTCGGCCGCAACATCACGTGGGGTGTCGCATGGCACCGCTTCTCGGCCTTCCCCAACATCTACTTCAAGCGTGAGGACGACGGCGGCGTCGCCCTCGGTGCTGCCCGTCAGATGATGTCGGGTGGCAAGCCCATCGACATGGAGGAAGCGGACCCGGACAAGGACACCTTCGGTGCCGGCCGGATCGAGGACTTCACGTGGAAGGGCTGGCTCGACTTCACCACGTGCACCGAGTGCGGTCGCTGCCAGTCGCAGTGCCCCGCGTGGAACACCGGTAAGCCGCTGTCGCCGAAGCTGCTGATCACGTCGCTGCGCGACCACGGCAACGCCAAGGCGCCGTACCTGCTGGCCGGTGGCCGCAAGGACATCGGCGGCGACGAGGTCGGGCTCGTGGACGCCGAGGGCAATGCCGACGAGGCTGCGCTCGCCAAGATTCCGGCGGGGGCACGCACGGAAGCCGAGCGCAAGCTCGTCGGTGACACGACGGCAATGGTCGAGGCGGGCGAACTCGCGCCGATCATCGACACCGAAACGCTGTGGAGCTGCACCAACTGTGGTGCGTGCGTGGAGCAGTGCCCGGTCGACATCGAGCACGTCGACCACATCATCGACATGCGCCGCTACCAGGTGCTCATCGAGTCGGACTTCCCGTCCGAGCTCGCGGGTCTGTTCAAGAACCTCGAGAACAAGGGCAACCCCTGGGGCCAGAACGCCAAGGACCGTCTCAACTGGATCAACGAGATGGAGTTCGACATCCCGGTCTTCGGCCAGGATGCGGACAGCTTCGAGGGCTACGACTACCTGTTCTGGGTCGGTTGCGCCGGTGCCTACGAGGACCGCGCGAAGAAGACCACGAAGGCTGTCGCCGAGTTGCTCGCGACCGCCGGCGTGAAGTTCATGGTGCTCGGTGCCGACGAGACCTGCAGCGGTGACTCCGCTCGTCGCGCGGGCAACGAGTTCCTGTTCCAGCAGTTGGCGCAGCAGAACATCGAGACCCTCAACGGGGTGTTCGACGGTGTCGAGCAGAGCAAGCGCAAGATCGTCGTCACCTGTGCGCACTGCTTCAACACCCTGAACAACGAGTACCCGCAGGTCGGCGGCTCCTACGAGGTGGTTCACCACACGCAGCTGCTCAACCGGCTGGTCCGTGCGAAGAAGCTCGTGCAGGTGGCGCCCGTCAGCCAGGACGTCACGTACCACGACCCGTGCTTCCTCGGCCGGCACAACAAGGTGTACAACGCCCCGCGTGAGCTGATGGAAGCCTCGGGCGCGAAGCTCGTCGAGATGCCGCGTCACGGCGAACGCTCGATGTGCTGTGGTGCCGGTGGCGCCCGCATGTGGATGGAAGAGCGCATCGGTAAGCGCATCAACATCGATCGCGTCGACGAGGCGCTCACGACCAACCCCTCGAAGATCGCGACGGGCTGCCCGTTCTGCCGCGTCATGCTCACGGACGGCGTCACCGCCCGTCAGGAGCAGGGTCTGGGCGAAGGCGTCGAGGTCATCGACGTCGCGCAGCTCATGCTCGAGTCGATCTCCCGCGTCGAGGCGGCGAAGCTCAGCGACAACCTCAGGGTCGTCCAGGAGCCGAAGTCCGAGCTCGAGGTCGAGGAGACCGCCGAGGCTGTCGAGGAAGGGCGTGTGGAGGCCGTCGAGGCCGCTGCAGCTACTCCTGCCGCTCCGAAGACCACCGGCGTACCCAAGGCCGGCGGACTGCAGATGAAGGGCGGTCTCAAGGGTCCGGGTGCCAAGAAGACAGCGGCTCCGGCCGCAGAGGCCACTGCGGCCGAGGCACCGGCTCCGGAAGCATCCGCAGCGCCGAAGGCCAAGCCGGGCGGACTGCAGATGAAGGGCGGCCTCAAGGGACCGGGCGCCAAGAAGGCAGCGGCACCCGCAGCCTCCGCGAAGACCGACGCCCCGGCAGCGGATGCTCCCGCGGCCGAGGCATCATCCACGGATACCGCCGCGGTCCCGAAGGCGAAGCCGGGCGGACTGCAGATGAAGGGCGGTCTCAAGGGACCGGGCGCCAAGAAGGCAGCAGCTCCGGCCGCACCCAAGGCCGACGCTGCACCGGCGGCCCCCGCCGCGGAGGCCGCAGACGCACCGGCAGGAGCAGACGCACCGGCAGCGGCCACTGCGGCTCCCAAGGCCAAGCCGGGCGGACTGCAGATGAAGGGCGGCCTCAAGGCTCCCGGAGCCAAGAAAGCAGCAGCACCGGCCGCACCCGAGGCCGACGCTGCACCGGAGGCCCCCGCAGCCGAAACGCCCGCAACCGAGACGCCCGCGGCTCCCGCAGCCGAGGAGCCGAAGGCTGCAGCAGCTGAGGAGCCGAAGGCCGCGGCAATCCCGAAGGCGAAGCCGGGCGGATTGCAGCTCAAGAGCGGCCTGAAGGGACCGGGAGCAAAGAAGGCGGCACCGGCACCCGAGACCGCTCCTGAGCCGGCTGCGGAATCTGCTCCCGAGCCGACTGCCGACTCCGAGCCGGAGACGACCGAGCCGGTGACGGAGTCGGCGGCTACGGAGTCTGAGACGACGCCCGGAGCACCGGAGTCGGAGACGACGCCCGAGGCGCCGAAGGCACCCGCTGCCGACGCACCGGCCCCGCCGAAGGCGAAGCCGGGCGGACTGCAGATCAAGGGCGGGATCAAGCCCCCCGGTCGCAGGTAAGCAGTCCTGAAGTAAACGCTCGCGGCCCTGGTGGACACACCACCAGGGCCGCGAGCTTTTTCTGTAGGTGCGGGTTCAGCCGGTCTCGGCGTCCCGCGTCATGTCAGTTCCCGAGTTCGAGTGACGCCGCCAATTGCGGCCACGAACGGTGGAGTTCGTCCTCCCAGTAACCCCATGAGTGCGTGCCGTTCTCACGGAAGTGGAAGGTCGCGGGGATATCGAGTTCTTCCAGCCGCTCGGCCAGCCGTTGGGTACAGACGTTCGTTGCCGCCTCGATCACGCCGCCGATCACGACCTGCTCGTGCAGCGGCGGTGCCTGTGGGGTGCGTGGCAGTGCCGGGTTCTCGTGCGGTCCGGGCAAACCGTTTCCGTTCGAGATGTAGAGGGAGAGCCCCCGCAGCCCTTCGGCGTTGACCGTCGGATCGTGCCGGGCCCATTCGTCGCCGTCGTACGGACCCCACATGTTGCGAGCATCGGTCTCACCCATCACTTCGACGACGGACCGGAGATACGCCTGGCCCACGGGGTCGCTGGTTTGGGCACAGCCGCTGTACGAGGCGACGCCCCGGTACAGTCCCGGCGCCTGGATTGCGAGGTCGAGCACCGACGTGCCTGCCATCGACAGTCCCGCGATCGCATTGACACCCGTGGTACCCAGTGCACGGTCGACCACCGGGGGAAGCTCCTGTGTCAGAAACGTCTCCCACTTCGCGACACCCACAACCGGATCGTCACGCATCCAATCGGTGTAGTAGGTGAACATGCCCTGTGCGGGGATCACGACGTTCACGTTCTTGTCCGCGAGGAAGTCGAGGATCTTCGTCTGATTGAGCCAGTTCGCGCCGTCTTCGCCGCCGCCGGCGCCGTTCAGCAGGTACAGCGTCGGGCGCGGCACGCTGGTGTCGGCCGGGCGGATCAGCTGGAACGGGATCTCCCGGCCCATCGACTCCGAGTACACGTGCATGTCGTAGCGGTTTCCTTCGACCTGCTCGACCCGCACCTCCTCCCCGCCGGGCGAGGCGGTGGCGGGTGCCCCCGCCAGGATGAGCGCCGAAGCGGCAATGACGCAGGCGCTACTTCGCCGCAGAACGTTCATATTCATCGTGCTTGTTCGCCCTGTCGGTTGGGATCGGATGGGGTTGCGAAGACAGTACGCAGGCGAGGACCCAGTACGGCAAGTGCCTCGGTCGAAGTCATGCGCCAGTGGGTGACCGGCACTGAATGGTCATGGATTCGCCCGCTCACGGCATCGGCCCAGCCTGCGGCCCCGTGGCTTTCGTCCTCGGCTGCGGTGAAATACACGATGTCACCGTCGAACCGTGCGGGCCGGTGACCGGCCGCCAGGACAACGTTGTGCCGGGCGGCGTCCATCAGTTGCCTCACGAGCCGTTCGGTGTCCTCGGCCTTAGTGCCGGTGAGGTCGGCGACCATCCGGACGATCCCCGCGAGGTCCGCCGGTTCGTCACCGTTTCCGACGACGCCGAATCCGGCGAGCACATCGCTCATCGGTACTTCCGGCTCCTCGGGGGCGTCGGTGTCGGTGTCCGCGAAACTGTCGAGCATCACCAGTGTTTCCACCACGCTGCCGGCGGCCTGGAGGTGCACCGCCATGGCATGCGCGATGACACCGCCCAGCGACCATCCGAGCAGCCGATACGGGCCCTCCGGCTGGATCCGGCGTATCTCGTCGACGTAGAGCGCCGCCAGGTCGTCGAGGGAATTCGGTAGGTCCTCGAGCGGGGTCTGCACTCCGTACACGGGTACGGACGGGTCGATCTCCTGGGCGAGAGCGGTGTAGCACCACGACAATCCGATGATCGGATGCACGCAGAAGACCGGGGGAAGGTCGCCCTCCGCACGGATCGGGAGCAGCGTTCCGAACTCCGGACCGGACCCCCCGCCCTCGGCGATCTTCCGAGCCAGCGCTTCCACCGTCGAATGCGAGAACAACGACGGCAACGGGACCGCGACGCCCAGCGCGTCGCGCAACTGCGCGACGAGCCTGGTCGCGACCAGGGAAGTGCCACCGAGCGCGAAGAAGTCGTCGTCCGCCCCCACCTGTGCGACACCGAGAATATCGGAGAAGGCGTCGGCCACAGCACGTTCGGTGTCGCCCGACGGGCGCCGGAACTCGCGTGCCCGAACCTCGGGCTGTCGCAGCGCTTTCCGATCGACCTTCCCGTTGGGTGTCGTCGGCAGCGCATCGAGCACGACGAACTGCGCCGGCACCATGTACGACGGCAGCACCCGGCCCAGTGCCTCCCGCAGTCGCTGCGTATCGAGTTCACCGGTGGGCACGACGTAACCGACGAGTTGTTCCGGCCACGCCACCACTACCCCGGCCGCAACATCCTCGTGTGCGCGCAGCACCGAGTCGATTTCCCCGAGTTCGATCCGCTGGCCCCGCAGCTTGACCTGCATGTCGTTGCGGCCTACGTATTCGAGTTCGTGATGTGCGTTCCACCGCACCAGATCTCCCGTGCGGTACATCCTCGTCCCCGCACCGTCGAACGGGTTCGCCACGAACCTGTCGGCCGTCAGGTGTGCGCGTCCCGCATAGCCGCGGGCCAACTGGACACCCGAGAGATAAAGCTCGCCCACGACTCCCACCGGCACGGGATGCAGACGTGTGTCGAGCACCAGGGCACCGGTGTTCCGAACGGGTGTACCGATGGGGACGCGCCCACCGCCGGAATCGGGATCGCTTCGGCGGTGCGTGGCCTGCATCGTCGTTTCGGTCGGGCCGTACAGGTTGTGCACCCCGCACCCGAGCATCTTCCGCGCGCGGTCGGCCGTCGCACCCGACAGGGCCTCACCGCCGGCAAATACCAGCCGCAACGACGGAGTGGGTTCCTCCAGCACGTCGAGCACCGCGTCGAGCACGACGGGCACGAACTGTGCCACGGACACCTCGAAATCCACCAGCGCACGCGCGAGGTACTGCGGATCGCGGTGACCGTCCGGTGCCGCGACGACCATCCGCGCTCCACTGTGCAAGGGCCAGAAGAGCTCCCACACCGATGCGTCGAACGTCAGCGGAGTCTTGAGCAGAACGGTGTCGGCAGCATCGGCGCCGAACTCCTCCTGCAACCAGTCCAGCTGGTTCACAGCCGACGCGTGCGAGACCGCCACACCCTTCGGGCGCCCCGTCGAGCCCGACGTGAACAGCACGTACGCCGTGTTGTCCGGGCGCAGTGGGCCCCGTCGCTCGGCATCCGAGATCGGCCCGTCCGGTACACCGGTCGCATCGAACGTGCCGATATCGAACACCGTCCGATCCGCGCCCAGGTGGTGGCGCGAGTCCGACAACACCAGTATCGGATCGGCGATCTCGAACACGTAGGAGATCCGCTCGGCCGGTTGCCCGGGGTCGACGGGCACGTAGGCACCGCCGGCGGCGACCACGGCGTGGACCGCGATCACCGCGTCGATCGATCGCTCCATCGCGATGGCAACGTTCGTCTCAGGGCCCACACCCAGCGAAATAAGATGCCGGGCAAGACTGTTGACTCTCGAAGCGAATTCCGCGTAGGAGTACGAGGTGTCTTCGTCGGCGACGGCGACGGCATGCGGTGTCGTCGCGGCCTGCGCGGCCGACCGATCCGGCAGGGTGGCGCCGCCCGGGCCGGTGCGCACCGCGGGGAGGCCCATCTCGTGTAGGGCCGCACGCTCCGGCGGCGCGAGCCATTCCAGGTCGCCGACGGGAGTTTCGGGATCGCGCACTGCTGCGGTGAGGATGCGGACGAACCGATCGGCGAATCCCGCGACGGTGGAAGCGTCGAAGAGGTCCGTGGCGTAGGTCCACGTCAGGTCGATACCGTCCGGAGTGCCGCCCTCCGAGAATGCTTCGTGCGCGATGACCTGGAGATCGACCATCGCCTGGTTCAGGTCGGCCTCGACGGGTTCGATGTCGACGCCACCGAGACGGAAATCGACGGGCTGCATGTTCTGCAGCGTCAGCATCACCTGGAAGAGCGGGTTACGCGCCTGCGAACGGGCCGGTGCGAGGACCTCGACGAGGCGCTCGAACGGCACGTCGGCGTGCGCGAACGCGTGCAGATCCGTTTCCCGCACCGAGCGGAGCAGGTCCGCGAACGACCGGCCCGGGTCGATGTCGGTACGCAGGACCAGCGTGTTGACGAACATCCCGATCAGATCGTCGAGTTCGGCTTCACCACGACCGGCAACCGGCGTACCGAGCGCGATGTCGGAGGTGCCGCTGAGCCGGGCGAGAGCGGACGCCAGGGCGCTGTGCAGCACCATGAACAGCGTGGCGTGGTGTGTTCGCGCGAGCCCGAGCAGACCTCGGTGGAGCGACGCGTCGAGACCGACCGTGTGCGACGCACCCCGATGGGACGCCACCGGGGGACGCGGCCGATCCCAGGGCAATTCGAGCTGATCCGGCAGCGACGCCAAAGTCTCGCTCCAGTACGAGATCTGCTTCGACACCACGCTGTCCGGGTCGTCCTCGGAGCCGAGGATCTGCCGCTGCCAGAGGGTGTAGTCCGCGTACTGCACCGGTAGCGGAGCCCACGTGGGCGGCTGACCGCCGACGCGCGACGCGTACGCCGTCATCACATCCCGGGTGAGCGGTCCCATCGAGAATCCGTCACCCGCGATGTGGTGCACCACGAAGACCAGGATGTATTCCTCCGGCCCGGCGCGGAGCAGCCGCACTCGTACCGGCACCTCCGCCGTCACGTCGAACCCCGCCGAGATCAATTCTCCGACGACGGCGAACACGTCGTCCGGTTCGACCGGGACAGGCGTCGGATCCGCGTCCACCTCGGACAACGGCACGACCCGCTGGATACCCGCGCCGTCGGCCTCCGGGTACACGGTGCGCAGGATGTCGTGCCGCAGCAGCAGGTCCTCGACCGCTGCCTTCAGTGCTGCGTGGTCCAGGTCGCCCGACAACCGGAGCGCGACCGGGATGTTGTAGGTCGCGGCGCCGGGGTCGAACCGGTTGAGGAACCACATCCGCTGCTGCGCGAGCGACAGCGGAATGCGAGCGGGACGCTCCTGCACGACCAGCGCCGGGAGCGCTACCCGTCCCGTGTACTCCTGCGCTGCCGCGGCGAGCGCACCCACCGTGGGCTGTTCGAACAGGACGCGGAGGGGGATGTCCGCTCCGAGTTCCGACCCGATCCGCGACATGACCCGCGTGGCGATCAGGGAGTTGCCGCCGAGGGCGAAGAAGTCGTCGTCGAGCCCGACCCGGTCGGCGCCGAGCAGTTCGGCGTAGACCGAGGCGACGGTCTGCTGGACCGCGTTTTCCGGTGTGCGGAATGCTCGCGTCTCGAAAGCCGGGACCGGCAGCGCTTTCCGGTCGAGTTTGCCGTTCGCGGTGATCGGCAGTGTGTCGAGCACGAGGATCTGCGCGGGCACCATGTAGGACGGCAGTTCGTCGGCGATCCGGTTGCGGAGCAGGTGCGTGTCGGCGGTATTGCCTTCGGTGGGGACGACGTAGCCGATGAGCCGGTCGCCGGTGCGGGCGTCGTTGTGCACCAGCACGACAGCCTGCGCGACCTCGTCGGTGCGGGTGAGGACGGCTTCGATTTCACCGAGTTCGATGCGCAGGCCCCGCACCTGCACCTGGGCGTCGCGGCGGCCGACGAAGTCGAGCTCGCCACCGGCCGTGCGCCGCACCAGGTCTCCGGTGCGGTACATGAGCCCACCGGTGTAAGGGTTGGCGACGAAGCGGGACGCCGTCAGCTCGGGCCGACGGTGGTAGCCGCGGGCCAGTCCGGCACCGGACAGGTACAACTCGCCGACGACACCGTCGGGCACGGGGTGCAGGCGGTCGTCGAGGACGACGGCCCCCGCACCGCGGATCGGCGCGCCGATGGTGATGATGTCGCCCGCGGTCAGCGGCGCGGTCTCCGTAATGATGATGGTGGTTTCGGTGGGGCCGTAGCAGTTGACGAACCGGCACACGGAGCCGAACTTGGCAACCAGTTCGGGAGGGCAGACGTCGCCGCCGACCATGACCGCTTCGAGGTCGGGCAGGTCGTCGGGTGTGACGGTGCCGAGCGCGGCGGGCGCGGTGAGGATGTGCGTAACCCGGTCTCGCCGCAGCAGATCGGACAGTTCTGTGCCGCCGACGATCTCCAGCGGCGCGACGATCATCGTGGCACCGACGGAGAACGCGGCGATCTGCTCGAACACCGAGGCGTCGAAGCTCGACGACGAGAACCGGAGCATCCTCGACGCGGAGCTCAGGCCGAGTTCGGGGCGGTGTTCGCCGGTGAAGGCCGCCAGCCCGCGGTGGGTGACGACGACACCCTTCGGGGTGCCGGTCGATCCGGAGGTATAGATCATGTAGGCGGCGGACCCGGCCGAGGTCGTCCGCCGGATCGGCGCGTCGGAGTATCCGGCGGCGGCGTCGACGCGGAGCCACGAGATGTCGGTCGACGGTGCGTCACCGTGTGTGAGCCCGAGAAGCGCACCGGAATCCGACAGCAGGTACGCGATGCGCGCGGCGGGCAGCGCGGGGTCGACCGGTACGAACGCCGCACCGGTCTTGGCCACGGCCCATAGTGCGATGATCGCGTCGACCGACCGCGGGAACGACAGCGCCACGAACGTTTCCGGCGTTGCGCCGTGCTCGGCGAGCATGCGGGCGAGACGGTTGGACGCACGATCCAGCTCGGTGTACGTCAGGTGCCTGGCCCCGTCGGTGGCCGCGATGCCGTCCGGGTTCGCGGCGACACCCCCCGCGAAGATCTCCGGCAGCACGCGTACCGGCAGATCCGCGGGCACGGCGTGCCGGAGCGCACGGGCGGCATCGGCGTCCTCCATGAGCGGCACCTCGCCCACCGGCACGGCGGGGTTCTCGGTCACGGCGTCCAGCAGGCGCAGCCATCGCCGCGTCAAGGATTCCGCGGTACCGGCATCGAACAGGTCGGTCGCGTAGGTCAGCGACCCGGCGAGGCCGCCGTCGTCGTCGCGGAGGGTGAATTCGAGGTCCACCTTCGCGACATCGATACCCGGCTCGACGGGTTCGATCTCGAGGCCGGGTAGTTCGAGGACACCCGTGCCCTGGTTCTGGAGCGACAGTGTCACCTGGAACAGCGGCGCGTGGCTTTGCGAGCGGACAGGGTCGACGGCGTCGACGATCTGCTCGAACGGCACGTCGGCGTGTCCGAACGCGGCGAGGTCGGCGTCGCGGGTCTGCTCGAGGGTCCGATCGAAGCCGGCGGCCGGGTCGAACCGGGTGCGCAGCACGAGGGTGTTGACGAACATGCCGACGACGTCGTCGAGCGCTGCCTCCCCGCGACCGGCGACGGGGGTGCCGACGCTGACGTCGTCGGTGTTGCCGAGCCGCGCGAGCAGCACGGACAGGGCGGCGTGGAGTGCCATGAAGCGCGTGGCGCCGTGTGCCCGGGCGAGGGCGTCGAGTGCGTCCACGGTGTCTGCACCGATGCGGAAGTCGGTGCGTGCGCCGCGTTGCGAGGCGACTGCCGGGCGGGGCCGGTCGGCGGGCACCTCGAGCACGGCCGGGACGTCGTCGAGTGCCTCGGTCCAGTAGGCGAGCTGACGCGCTGCAAGCGATCCGGCGTCGGCGGGGTCGCCCAGCACGGCGCGCTGCCACACCGCGAAATCGGCGTACTGCACAGCGAGCGGCGCCCACTGCGGAGCGGCGCCGGCGAGCCGGGCGCTGTAGGCGACGAGGATGTCGCGGGCCAGCGGCACGGTGGAGGCGCCGTCGGCGGCGATGTGGTGCACGACCACCACGAGCACGTGCTCGTCGGCTGAAGCCTGGAGCAGGGCGCCGCGAATCGGGACCTCGGTCGTGACGTCGAATCCGCGCGAGAGCACGGCGAGGATCTCGTCACGCTCGGTATCGGCGGTGATCGGGCGCGGCGTCAGGTTCACCGGGGCGTCGTCGAGGACCACCTGGTGTGGACCGTCGGCGTCGGGGAAGACCGTCCGCAGGGTCTCGTGCCGCTGCACGACGTCGTGCACCGCGGCGCGCAGCGCGTCGTGGTCGAGTCGGCCGCGCAGTCGCACGGCGACGGGGACGTTGTAGACCGGCGACGTGGGATCGAACCGGTTGATCAGCCACATCCGCTGCTGCGCCGGCGAGAGCGGAATGCGGTCGGGGCGGGGCCCGGCGACGAGCGGCGGGCGCGTGCCCGGCCCACTGTCACCGACGACGGCGGCCAGTGCGGCCACGGTCGGGTTCTCGAACACCGCGCGCACCCCGAGCGACGCGTCGAGTCGCGCCACCACACGGGTCGCCGAGAGGGAGTTACCGCCGAGGGCGAAGAAGTCGTCGTGCGCACCTGCCTGCTCGAGACCGAGCACGTCGGCGTACACCGCCGCGACCCGCCTTTCGGCGTCGGTACGCGGTGCGACGAACTGTGCGGCGGCGAAGACGGGTTCGGGCAGTGCCCGCAGATCGACCTTGCCCGCACCGGTGAGGGGGAAGGCGTCGACGACGGTGATCGCCGAGGGCACCATGTAGTCGGGCAGGGCGCGGGCAGCGTGAGCGGTCACCTCGGCGGCGACGATCGCGTGACCGGGTGCCGGCACCACGTAGGCCACCACGGCGCCGGTTGCGGCGTGGGGCACGCTCACCGCGGCGTCGACGGACGGATGCCCGGACAGGACGGCGTCGATTTCGGACAGTTCGATTCGATGGCCGCGAACCTTCACCTGGATGTCGTTGCGTCCCAGGTATTCCAGTGTCCCGTCCGCGGTCTTCCGGACGCGGTCGCCCGTCCGGTACATGAGTCCGCCACCGACGGGGTCGGCGACGAACCGCGTTGCGGTGAGCTCGGCGCGATCGTGGTAACCCCGCGCGAGCCCCGCACCGGATACGTACAGTTCGCCGGGCACTCCGGTGGGCGCCGGTTGCAGCCGGTCGTCGAGAACCATCGCGGACGTGCCGAGCACGGCACGGCCGATGCGCACCGGTTCTCCCGGCGTCATCGGACCGAAATGCGTTGCCATGATGGTCGACTCGGTGGGGCCGTAGGCGTTGAACATCGCCCGGCCCGGCGCCCATCGTGCCACCAGCGACGGTTCGCATGCCTCACCGCCGACGACGACCACCCGGACGTGCGGCAGCGTCTCGGGATCGAGTGTCGCCAGTGCCGCGGGCGTGAGGAAGAGGTGGGTCACGCCGGTGTCGGTGAGCACCGTCCCGAGTTCGGTGCCCCCGTAGATGCCGGTGGGGACGAGCACGAGGGTCGCTCCCCCACCGACCGCCATCAGCAGTTCGAGCAGCGACGCGTCGAAGCTGGGTGACGCGAATGCCGCGACGCGGTCACCGGGCCGCACGCCGTAGTGGCGTTGCTGCTCGGCGACGAATGCGGCGAGGCCGCGGTGGGTGACGACCACGCCTTTGGGCACGCCTGTGGAACCGGAGGTGTAGATCAGGTAGGCGGGGTGGTCGGGGTGCGGTCCGCGCGCGGGCACGGGCCGGTCGTCGCCGGTCTGCGCGGCAGCGTCGAGCCACCGCACCTCGTCGGGCAGGGCATTGCGGTGTGCGTCGGTGGTGAGACCGAGGCGCACCCCCGAGTCGGTGAGCATGTGCTCGATGCGAGCCGCCGGATAGGTCGGATCGACGGGCAGGAATGCGGCGCCGGTTCGGGCGACCGCCCAGACTGCGAGTACCGATTCCACCGAACGTTCCACGGCGACGGCGACGACCGTCTCGGGGCCTGCGCCGGTCTCGATCAGCGTGTGTGCGAGCGCTGAGGAGCGGCGGTCGAGTTCGCCGTAGGTGACGATGCGCGTCCCGGAGACGAGCGCGGGTGCGTCGGGATCGGCGGCAGCCTCGGCAAGTAGCTGCGGGAGCGTGCGTACGCCGACGGATTCGGGGCGGCGCAGCAGTTCGTCGTGCTCGGCGTGCGAGAGCAGGTCGAGGGAGCCGACGGAGGCATCCGGAGCTGCCACGGCCGACTCCAGCACCCGCACGTAGCGCTCGACCATCATTGCGGCGGTGGTGTCGTCGAACAGGTCGCGGGCGAAGGTCAGCGTGACGGTCGCGTGCCGCTCGTGCTCGGTAACGGCGAATTCGAGGTCGAACTTGGCGATCCCGAAATCGACGGGCAGCACCTCGATGTCGAGACCGGGCAGCGTCACCGCACCCGGCTGCGGCACGTCGAGCGCGAGCACCGTCTGGAACAACGGTTGGTGCGACGTAGAGCGCGCCGGGGCGAGTGCCTCGACGAGTTGCTCGAACGGGAGATCGGCGTGTGAGTACGCGGCAAGGTCGGTGTCGCGCACCGCGGTCAGGGCCGCTGCGAACGAGAACGAGGCATCGAACCGGGTGCGCAACGGGAGGGTGTTGACGAACATGCCCACCACGTCGTCGAGGTCACGATGGCCGCGACCGGCGACGGGCGTGCCGACGGTGACGTCGTAGGTCCCGCCGGTTCGGGAGAGCAGTACCGCAAGGGCGGTGTGCAGCACCATGAACAGCGATGCGTCGTGCGCCCTCGCCAGTTCTGCCGCGCGGCCATATACCGGTGCGGGCACGTCGACGGTGACCGTGCCGCCCCGGAACGAAGGGACCGCCGGTCGACGACGGTCGGCGCGCAGGTCCAAGACCTCAGGGGCATCGGCCAGGGCGTCCCGCCAGAAGGCGAGTTGACGGGCCGCCACCGAGTCGGGGTCGTCGGTGCTGCCGAGAAGTCCTTGCTGCCAGAGTGCGTAGTCGGCGTACCCGACCGGCAACGGCTCCCACGCCGGGACGCTGCCGGCGCTGCGTGCACCGTAGGCGGCGACCAGATCGCGGGCGAGCGCTTGCATCGACCAGCCGTCGATCGCGATGTGATGCACGACCAGAACGAGGACGTGCCGGTCGGCGTCTTCGCGGACGATATTCAGCGCGAGGGGAATCTCACGGGTGACGTCGAAACCGCGGGCGACGACCTCGAGGAGCCATTCGTCGAGCGTCCCGTGCAGGGCGTCGGCGTCGAGTGTGAGTGCATCGATCACCTCGGCGGCCGGCAGGATCTCCTGCCGGGGACCGTCGCCGGTATCCGGGTAGCGGGTGCGCAGCGTCTCGTGCCGGTCCACGATGTCGGTGACCGCGGCGCGCAGCGCGTCGATGTCGAGCGTGCCGGTCAGGCGTAGCGCGACCGCCACGTTGTAGGCACCCGAGGCCGGGTCGAAGCGGTTGACGAACCACATGCGCGCCTGCGCCGGTGAGAGCGGGATGTGTTCTGGGCGCGGCCCCGCGACGAGCGGCGGACCCGTCTGCCGGTCTTGTTGTCCGTCGATGAGAGTGGACAGTCCGGCCACCGTGGCGTTGTCGAACAGATCGCGGATCTGCAGGCGGGTGTCGAAGGTGTCGTCGAGGCGGGCGAGCAGCCTGGTCGCGGTCAGCGAGTTACCGCCGAGATCGAAGAAGTTCGCCGTCGCGCCGAGGCCGTCGCGTCCGAGCACGTCGGCCACGATCGCCGCCACTGTCTCCTCGGTTGCGGTGGCCGGGGCGACGTACTCGGTGCCGGAGCCGAATTCCGGTGCGGGGAGGGCTTTGCGGTCGAGCTTGCCGTTGGAGGTCACCGGGAGCGCGTCGAGCACCATCGCGACGGTGGGAACCATGTGCCGCGGGAGGCGCGCTGCGGCGTGCGCGAGGACGGCCTCGCTGTCCACGGCGCCGACCACGTACGCGACCAGGTGTTCCCCGGCTGCGTGGTCGCGATGCAGTGCGACCACGGCCTGAGCGACGGCGTCGTGGTCGAGTAGCGCGGACTCGATCTCTCCGAGTTCGATGCGCTGACCCCGGAGCTTCACCTGGAAGTCGCTGCGGCCCACGTACTCGAGGACGCCGTCGGCGCGCCACCGGACCACGTCGCCGGTGCGGTAGAGACGTGCTGGGCCGGACGGGTCGGCGACGAATCGCGCTGCCGTCAGGCCGGGTGCCGCGTGGTATCCGCGAGCGAGTTGCACTCCCCCGAGGTACAGCTCGCCCTCGACGCCCACCGGGACCGGACGGAGGCGCGAGTCCAGCACGCGCACAGTCGTGTTCCAGACAGGTGCTCCGATGGGCACCGGGTTCTCCCCGGCCACCGTCGGATGAGCGGTGACGTCGACCGCGGCTTCCGTCGGCCCGTACAGGTTGTGGAGGGGCACGCCGAGGCTCTCGGCGAACCGTGCGACGGTGGTGGCGGGTAGCGCCTCCCCACTGGTGAACACCTGCCGCATGCTGCCGCAGCGGCCGAGGTCGGCGCCGGCGAGGAAGACGTCGAGCATCGATGGCACGAAATGCAGTGTGGTGACGCCGTATTCGTCGATCACGCGAGAGAGGTAGCGCGGGTCGCGGTGCCCGTCCGGGCTCGCGAGCACCACCGAGGCACCGGTGAGCAACGGCCAGAACAGCTCCCACACCGACACATCGAATGTCGCGGGAGTCTTCTGCAGCACCACATCGTCGACCGTGAGCGGATAGGTGCCCTGCATCCACAGCAGGCGGTTGACGATGCTGCGATGCGAGATGGCGACACCCTTGGGGCGTCCGGTGGACCCGGAGGTGAACAGCACGTAGGCCAGGTCGTCGGGGTGGAGCGGCGCACGGCGGTCGAGATCGGTGAGCGGAGCGTCGGAGAACCCGGCCGTGTCCGGCAGAGCGCTGAGCACCCGGGCGGGGGCAGCCGTATCGAGTACGTGTGCGGTGCGCGACGCGGGTTGTTCGGGGTCGATCGGCACGTAGGCGGCGCCGGCGGTGACGACGGCGTGGATCGCGGTGAACTGGTCGAGCGACCGCGGCATCGCGACGCCCACCAGGTCGCCGGGGCCGATGCCGTCGGCGACGAGGGCACGGGCGAGGCGGTTGACCCGCGACGCGAACTCCGAATACGGCAGTGCGGGAGCGCCCTCGACGAGGACGGCCCGCGTGTCGGGAGTCTGCTGCGCTTGCTGCGCAAGAAGGTCCACGAGCGTGGTGGGTGGCAGATCCCGATCCGGGCCGCGTTCGAATCCGGCGACGGTGTCTCGTTCGCCGGGCAGGAAGACGTCGACGTCCCCGACGTGCGTGTCGGGCCCGGTCGCCGCGGTCTCGAGTACTCCGACGAGGCGCCTCGCGATGCGGTCCACGGTGGCGCGGTCGAACAGGTCGGTGCGGTAGCGCACGCTCAGGCGCAACCTCGGTTCGAGGATCGCCATGACGGTGAGCGGGTAGTGCGTGGCGTCGCGGGCATCGATACCCGTGACGCGCATGCCGGCGAAGTCGGTGGTCTCGTCGAAACCGGCGCGGTCGACGGGGTACGACTCGAAGACGGTGAGGGTGTCGAACAGGGTGCCGGCACCGATGTTCTGCTGGATGCTGCCCAGACCCACGTGGTGATGGTCGAGCATCGACACCTGCGCGTCCTGCACGCTGCGCAGCACGTCGGCGACGGTGTCCCCGGGCTCGAACTCGACGCGCACCGGCACCGTGTTGATGAACAGGCCCAGCATGTTCTCCACACCGGGCAGTTCTGCGGGGCGGCCGGACACGGTCGCGCCGAAGACCACATCCGAACGCGTGAGCATCCGTCCCAGGACGAGCGCCCACGCGACCTGCACGACCGTGTTGACGGTGGTCCCGGTCTCACGCGACTGCTCGGTGAGCGCGGTGAGCAACTCGTCGGGCAGATCGATGTCGATCTCGCCGGGGTTGTCCTCGAAGGACGTCTCGGCGTTCGGCGCGACGAGCGTCGGCTCGGTAACGCCGGCGAGCAACTCGCTCCACGCCTGTAGCGACCGGTCCGTGTCCTGCTCGCGCCACCATCGGAGATAGTCCCGGTACGGCGCGGGCTCGGGCAGCGCGTCCCGGGATATGTAGTGGGTGAGGATCTCTCGCACGAGAAGGGGCATCGACCACCCGTCGAGCACGAGGTGGTGGTTGGTCAGTACGAGCGTCGCGCGGTCGTCGGCGGTGCGGACGAGTACTGCCCGCAGCAGGGGCGGCCGGGCGGGGTCGAAGGGTGTTCCGCGCTCGGAGTCGAGTATCTCGGCGGCTCCACCCGCACCGGCCCGCACCTCGCGCCACGGCACGGCGACGCGATCGAGCACGAGTTGCACCGGGTCCCCGTTCTCGTCGTGGACGAACGCGGTGCGCAGGCCGGCGTGCCGGGCGACGACCGCGTCGACGGCGCTGCGCAGCCGGTCGCTGTCCACGGCACCGGCCAGTTCGAGGGTCAGTTGCGCGACGTAGACGTCGAGCGAGCCGGCGGCGAGCCGGGCGTGGAACAGCAACCCTGCCTGGAGCGGTGGGAGGGGCCAGATGTCGCGCACGGCCGGGTACTCGGCTTCCCACTGCTCGATCTGGCGCTGGCCCACGGCGACGAGCGGCACGTCGGACGGGGTCAGGCCGCCCGCGTCGGGACGATCGAGGTGCGCGGCGAGACCGGTGAGGGCGCTGCGCCACAGTTCGGCGAGTTCGGCGACGTCCTCGGAGGAGACCAGGCGCGGCACGTACGCGAACGACGTGGTGAGGTGTGGTCCGTCGGGACCGTCGACGACCATGGCGTTGATGTCGATCGCCGCTGCGGCGGCGAGCCCGGAGGTCCGGTTCGGATCGAGATCGAGGTCGTCGGGTACCCAGCCGATCTCGCGGATCTCGTCGGGGATGTGACCCGAGGTGAGCCGGCCGAGGTAGTTGAACGAGAGCTGGGATGCGGGCAGATCCGCGAGCACCGTTCCGGTCTCGTCGTCGAGGTACCGCAGGATGCCGTAGCCGATACCGTGGTTCGGCACGGCGGCAAGCTGTTCCTTCACAGCTTTGACCGCGGCGGCCGCTGCGGATCCGCCGGCCAGGGCGTCGTCGAGGTCGCCGGTGACGGCGAGACGCACCGGGTAGGCACTGGTGAACCAGCCGACGGTGCGCGCAAGGTCTGCCGGGTCCGGCGTATCGAGATCGCGCCCGTGGCCTTCGAGGGTCAGCAGCAGCGAGCGCTCGGCACCGTCGTCCCAGCGTGCGGCCGCCAGCGCGAGGGCGGTGAGCAACCCGTCGGCGGCGCCGCTGCCGTAGAGCGCGGGCAGCCGGGTCAGGACGGCGTCGGTGACCGCCGGGTCGAGTGCGACGTCGATGCGCCGGGTGGCGGCGAGGGTGTCGACGTCCGGGTCGAGGGTGCCGATCCCGCGCAACGGACGGGCCCCGGTCAGCGTGCGCTGCCAGTAGACGAGTTCGTCGGCGAACGCGCCGTCGCGAGCGGCGTCGTGCAGGGCGTGCGCCCAGCGGCGGAAGGACGTACCGATCGGCGGGAGAACAGGCTCCTGGGCCGCCGCGACCTGCATCCAGGCCTGTCCGAGGTCGGGGAGCAGCACCCGCCAGGACACCCCGTCGACGACGAGGTGGTGCGCGACGAGCAGGAGTTTGCCCTGCGTATCGGCTGCGTCCACGTCGAACCACACGGCCTGCAGCGTCACACCCGCGGCAGGATCGAGCGCCGCTGCGGCACTGTCGCATCGGGACGCGATCAGATCCTCGATGTCGTCGAGGTCCGCGACGGGAACGCGCGTGACGAGGGTTCCGGGATCGGCGGCGCCGGCACGGACCTCCCAGGTGCCGCCGCGCATCACCGAGCGCAGCATGTCGTGGCGGTCGAACACGGCACCGAGCGCTGCGGACAGGTGTTCGGCGGTGAGGCCGGCGGGGGTGGTGACGAGTACCGCCTGCGCGAACGTGGAGTAGTCGCCGCGCCGGAGCATGTCGTGCACGATGGGCGTCAGCGGAATCTGGCCGGCACCGCCACCGGGCAGTTCTGCCATGACCGTGGTCGCCGACACCGCGGTGGCGACACGAGCCAGCGCGGCAATCGTCTTGTGCTCGAAAATCTGCCGTGCCGTGATGTGCAGCCCGGCATCCTTGGCGCGGGCGGCGAACTGCATCGCCACGATGCTGTCGGCGCCGAGCGCGAAGAGCGAATCGTCGACACCGACCCGTTCGACGTCGAGGAGCCCCACCGCGAGTTCGGCGAGCGCAATCTCCGAATCTGTCCGGGGCGCGCGGAATTCGGCCGACTCGAACCGTGGTGCCGGTAGGGCGGCGCGGTCGAGCTTGCCCGCGGGCGTCACCGGAATGTGGTCCAGTTCCATCAGCGCGGCGGGAATCATGTGCGACGGCAGCATCCGGCCGACGCCCTCGAGGAGCGTCGCTGCGTCGAAGAGGTGGTCCGATTCCATCCGCACGTACGAGATCGGCACGCTCGAGTGCCCGGTGTCGTGGACGACGGACGCCGCGTAGTCGACACCCGGTTGTTCGAGCAGCGCCGTGTCGATTTCACCGAGTTCGATGCGGAATCCGCGGATCTTCACCTGGAAGTCGGAGCGGCCCAGGAATTCGAGTTCGTGGTCGACGGTCCAGCGCACGTCGTCACCGGTGCGATAGAGGCGGCCACCGGGCTCGAACGGGTTGGCGACGAACCGGTCGGCGGTCTGTCCCGGCCGGGAGTGGTATCCCCGGGCCAGCGCAGGGCCCCCGAGATACAGCTCACCCACGAATCCCACTGGGACGGGCCGCAATCTGCGGTCGAGGACCACGGCTGCGACACCGTCGAGCGGCCGCCCGATGGTGATCCGGTCACCCGAGTGCAGCGGGCTCCCCGCGGTGACCACGATGGTGGTTTCGGTCGGCCCGTAGCTGTTGGTGAACCGGCTGACGGCACCGAAACGCTCGACGAGGTCGGGAGTACAGACGTCACCGCCCACCACGACGGCGTCGAGAACGTCGAGTCCGGTGGGGTCGACGGTGGTGAGCACGGTCGGCGCCGACACGATGTGGGTGACACGGCTGCTACGCAACAGATCGGCGAGATCCTGCCCGCCGAGGATGTGCGGCGGGGCGACCACCATCGCCGCGCCGGCGCTGAACGCCTGCAGCATCTCGAAGATCGATGCGTCGAAACTCGCCGACGAGAAACGCAACATCCTCGATTCGGGAGTGAGGCCGAGTTCCGGCCGGGCGTCGGCGTCGAACGCGGCGAGCCCGGAGTGGGTGACCACCACGCCCTTCGGTGTGCCGGTCGAACCGGAGGTGTAGATCATGTAGGCGGGATGCTCGGGCCTGGCCGCGACGACCGGCGGCGCATCCACAGCCGGATGCGCGTCGTCCGCGGCGAACCAGCGCGGACCCGTGGGCAGGTGGGGTATCCGGTCGCGCGTGCTGATGCCGAGTCGCGCCCCGGAGTCCCGGATCATGTACGCGAGACGTTCCGCGGGCAGCGCCGGATCGATCGGTACGAACGCGGCGCCGGTCTTCGCCACGGCCCAGAGGGCGACCAGCGCTTCGGCACTGCGCTCCATGCTCAGCACGACGAACGTTTCGGGAACGGCGCCGGCGTCGGCGAGTACCCGGGCGAGCCGATCGGAGCGCTCGTCGAGGGCGCGGTAGGTCAGCGTCCGGTCGCCGTCGAGGACGGCGATGCCGTCGCGGTTGCGCCGCACCCCTTGCGCGAGAAGGTCCGGCAGCATCCGGACGGGGCGCGGCGGGCGGCCGCGGAACGGGACGAGCGTGTCCCGCTCGTCCTCGTGGAGCACGTCGAGCGCGCCCACGGTGCCGTCGCATTCCGCGAAGTCGGCAAGGAACTCGATGAATCGGCTGTGGTGGGAGCGTAATTCGTCGATGGAGTACAGGTTCGGGTTGGCTTCGAGGTCGATGTGCGCCGGATCGCCGGGTTTGCTCGGGTAGATGTTGAGCGAGAGGTCTTCGACCGGTCCCGTGCTGACCACGTGGAGACGGCCGACGAGATCGCCGAGACGGATCTCCGTTCCGAACATCATGATGTTGACGGCGGGACCGAAGAAGCCGCGATCGGCTCCGCCCCTCCCGGTGTCGCGCCGCATGTCCTCGTGCCGGTACCGCTGATGACGCAGCGCTCCGGTGAGTTCGAGTTGCACGCGGGACGTGATGTCGGGAGCGGTGTCCGCGGGGTCCACGCCCACTCGGATCGGCACGACGTTGGAGACCATGCCCCCGGATCGTCGCAACTTGACGGTCGTGCGTGCCGAGACCGGCAGGCTGAGCACGATGTCGGATTCACCTGTGACCCGGGCGAGGAACGCAGCGAAGGCAGCGATGACCACGCTCGTGAAGGTGGCCTGCTCGTCACGGGCGATGACCCGTTCGATGGACGCCGCCACCTCGTCGGGCAGCGGCGCGCTGTAGCGGACCGGATTGGGGCCGACCGGCGCCGCCCGGCCGGAGAGGCCGATCGGGTGCGGCAGGTCGCGGGCCCGCGCGGCCCAGTACTCCCGGTCGGTCTCGAACCGGCCCGATTCGCGGTAGCGGTTCTCGTCGTCGACGATCTCGTGGAGCGCGCTGACGGGGAACGACGCGGGTTCGCGGCCCTCCTTGACGGCGGTGTACCGCTCGGCGATCCGGTTGACGAAGGTTGTGGCGCCGAATCCGTCCAGCGCGACGTGGTGGATCCGGGTGTAGACGAAGTACCGGGCCTCGGCGATGCGCAGAATCGCGCACACGATGAGCCGGTCCTCGAGCATGTCCAGCGGGGTGCGGTACTCGGCCCGCATCCACGCGATCGCAGCGGCCTCGGGATCGGGGCGCTCACGCAGGTCGAGGACGGTGGCCCGATCGTTGAGATCGGGATCGATCACCTGGTAGGGCTGCCCGTCGTGCTCGAACAACCGGAGCATTCCGGTGCCGATTTCGCGACCGGTGGCCGCACCGGCGTCCGCGAACGCCTCGACGTCGAGATCACCGTGGACGTCGATGTACTGGGCAATGGTGAGCGGAATGTCGCCGAGCAGATGCTGGGCGAACCAGATCCCGCGCTGCGCCGTCGAGAGTGGGAAGCCCACCTGAGGCTCGTCGTCGACGAGCACCGGTCCACGCGCATACTGCTGTTCCACTCGGCTCCCGACGCTGGTGAAAAAGATTCCGGATCGTTATTCGGACAAGATCGTTCCGTAATATAGCTTCGCGTCAGTCCGAGAATCTGGCAAGGAGCAAATCTCGCTTCGGGGGGTGGATGTTGATGCGTGACAAATCCCGGCCGTAATGCTCCAGCAACCGCTGATCCATGATCCGTCGCCAGAGCGGCGGGACCAGGGACAACACGATCAGGACCGCGTATCCGGCGGGAAGCTGAGGCGCGTCGGGCATGGAGCGCAGCGTCTGGTAGCGGCGCAGCGGGTTCGCGTGATGGTCGCTGTGCCGCTGGAGGTTGTAGAGGAAAACGTTCGAGCAGACATGATTGCTGTTCCAGCTGTGCTCCGGAGCGACCCGTTCGTACCCGCCGCCGGGACGGCTCCGCCGCAACAACCCGTAGTGCTCGATGTAGTTCGCGCCTTCGAGAAACATGATGGCAAGGGCTGCCTGCACTACCAGCCACGGCGCGATCGACCAGCCGAACACCGCGATGAGCGCCGCGTACAGCACTGTGCTCATGAGCCAGGCACTGAGCACGTTGTTATGCCGCACATTCCACCACGAGAGGCCACGGCGCTTCAGCCGCGCGTTCTCGTACCGCACCGCCGAACCGAGGCTGCCGAACACCGAACGCGGCAGGAATCGCCAGTACCCTTCACCGAAGCGTGCCGTCGCAGGATCCTCCGGTGTGGCAACCCTGATGTGGTGCCCGTGATTGTGCTCGACGTAGAAGTGGCCGTAGAAAGATTGGGCGAGCGCCACTTTCGCAAGGTTTCTTTCGATCGACGTGCGCTTGTGCCCGAGCTCGTGCGCTGCGTTGATGCCGACTCCGCCGACGATGCCCAGGGTCGCGGCCAGGGCGAACTTTTCGGCGCCGCCCATGGGCTGCGACACCCAGAGCCAGCAGCCGAAGACGAACCCGGCGTACTGCAGCGGCAGGTAGAGGTACGTGCAGTACCGGTAGTACCGGTCGTTCTCGAGGGGTTTCATCACCTCGTCGGGCGGGTTGCCGGTGTCGACCTTGGCAAGCGCATCGATCAGCGGGCAGATCACCGCGATGATGATGGCGCCGGTCGCCCAGAACACCCCGAGGTGGAAGTGCTGCACCAGAACGTAGGCGAGAAACGGGCTCAACGGGATCGCCAGTCCGTACAACCAGAGGTAGCGCTTCGGATCCCGCCATCGCGCACCCGAGCTTGCGCGCTCGGTGTCGCCCCCCACGCTCATTCCCACCTCACACCGGTTCCGTCTCCGACGGCTTATCGAATCCCCACCGACCACAACGCGACTCGCACGCCGGATCGGCTACACAGTATCCATGGGGCCAGATGTGCGGTGAGACCCGGATCGGCACCGGGAGCAGACACGGCGACGGCGCCGCACCCTGAGATGCGACGCCGCCGCTCGGTCAGCAGAGATGCGCTTCAGATAGCGCGCACACCCTGGGCCTGCGGGCCCTTCTGACCCTGGCCGATCTCGAACTCGACGCGTGCTCCCTCGTCGAGCGACTTGAATCCCGAGCCCTGGATCTCGGAGTAATGAACGAAAACGTCCGCGCCCCCACCGTCCTGCTCGATGAATCCGAAGCCCTTTTCTGCGTTGAACCACTTGACAGTGCCCTGCGCCATACCACTTGCTCCTAATCTTCCCGTACGTCACCCCGACGTACGGCCTTGCTGGAATCCCAATCATCGCACTTATCCGGACATTCGTCGCGGTGGATCCCGCCTTAATTCCGCGTGTCGGGAAAATGCGGATGAAATCGGTTTGCGGGACGGTGGCACCATAGAGCCGTGACTAACGAGGAACAGGGCCAACTTCACCACCGGATGAGCCGCCGTCTGGAGCAGTCGTCCAAGCTCCAGAACGTGCTGTACGAGATCCGCGGACCGGTGCACGCGCATGCGGCACGGCTCGAAGCGGAGGGCAATCGCATCCTCAAGCTCAACATCGGCAACCCCGCACCCTTCGGGTTCGAGGCGCCGGACACGATCGTGCAGGACATGATCGGGTCGCTTCCGCATGCCCAGGGGTACTCGGAGTCCAAGGGCATCGCGCCGGCCCGGCGCGCGATCGTCACCCGCTACGAGCTGGTCCCGGGCTTCCCCAAGTTCGACATCAACGACGTCTACCTCGGCAACGGCGTGTCCGAACTCATCACCATGACGATGCAGGCGCTGCTCGACGACGGCGACGAAGTGCTCATCCCCGCACCGGACTACCCGCTGTGGACTGCGATGACATCGCTCGGCGGCGGCACACCCGTCCACTACCTGTGCGACGAGACCAACGGCTGGAATCCCGACATCGAGGACATCGAGTCGAAGATCACCGAGCGCACCAAGGCGATCGTGGTGATCAACCCGAACAACCCCACCGGCGCGGTGTACTCCCGCGAGGTGCTCGAGCAGATCGTGCGACTGGCACGCAAGCACCAGCTGCTGCTTCTCGCCGACGAGATCTACGACAAGATCCTCTACGACGACGCCAAGCACGTCTCCCTCGCGACGCTGGCCCCCGACCTGCTGTGCATCACGTACAACGGGTTGTCGAAGGCGTATCGCGTCGCCGGCTACCGGTCGGGCTGGATGGTCATCACCGGCCCGAAGGACCACGCCGCCGGATTCCTCGAGGGCATCGATCTGCTCGCATCCACTCGCCTGTGCCCGAACGTTCCGGCCCAGCACGCCATCCAGGTGGCCCTGGGTGGCTACCAGAGCATCGACGACCTGGTGCTGCCCGGCGGGCGCCTGCTCGAGCAGCGGGACGTCGCGTGGGAGCGCCTGAACGCGATTCCGGGCGTGAGCTGCGTCAAGCCGCGCGGCGCGCTGTACGCGTTCCCCCGGCTCGACCCCGAGGTGTACGACGTCCACGACGACGAGCAACTGGTCCAGGATCTGCTGTTGCAGGAGCGCATCCTGGTCACACAGGGCACGGGCTTCAACTGGCCCGCCCCGGACCACTTCCGCATCGTCACGCTGCCGTGGGCCCGGGACCTCTCCGTTGCGATCGAGCGGATCGGCAACTTCCTCTCGAGCTACAAGCAGTAGCGGCACGCCCGCGAAAGCGATCGTTGCGGAACGGTGACGCAGGGGCGCTAGAGGCGAAAGTCCCTGTTCGGTGCCCTCGGAGTCTGTTCGGACCTGGACGGTCCGTCCGATTCGTGAGGAGCGCCACAGAATCGCGGGCCCCGCGGACCCCCAAAAGCAAGTAGCTTGGATTTCGGCACTCAGTGCCGGGCTCCCTGACCGACGCCATCCCCCCTGTGCGAGGTCAGGTGACGGTGGCGGGGACACCCCCCTGCTCCCCGCCACCCCCAGCCCACTGTCTTCGGTTCACTCCTCGTGGTCGGCCACCGCCTGCGCGTGTCGCGCGGCGGGTGGTTAGCCTGTGGCCGTGAGTCACGGACACGGACACGGCCACTTCGACGGACCTGCACCACTGGGCCCGCTCGCCGCGAAGATCGTCATCGGATTGCTGGTGGCCATCGGCGCCGTCGTCCTCCTCGGAACGGTGCTGCTCTGGCCGAGCAGTCAATCCATCGACGTTCCGGCCCCGTTCCAGACCACCGGCGGTGACGCAGTGGTCACCGAAGCCGGAACAGTGGTGGAGCAAGGTCCCGGCGCGTGCGGTAGCCCGTCGTCCGGGCGCGTGTTCCCCGGCGACCCGCTGCCCCCGCCCGTGGGCGGGGCCTACGAGTGCGAGCGCAGCATCATCGCGATCGAGTCCGGTCCCAACGCCGGCGCCTTCACCTTGCTCGAGGTGGTCCCTGGTCCCGGGCAGCCCGAATTGAGCACCGGCGACGACATCCGGATCGTCCGCCAGACCGACCCCACAGGTGCCACCCAGTACTCGTTCTACGACTTCGCGCGCGGCCTGCCACTGACCCTGATCATCGCGGCGTTCGCGATCGTCATCGTCGCCGTCGCCCGCTGGCGCGGCCTGCGGGCGCTCATCGGCCTCGGCGTCGCCTTCGCGGTGCTCGTGATGTTCATGCTCCCGGCCCTCCTCGACGGAAAACCGGCCGTACCAGTCGCACTGGTCGGCGGGGCACTGATCCTCTACGCCGTGCTGTATCTCGCCCACGGGGTCAATCTCAGGACCAGTTCGGCGTTGCTCGGCACCCTCGCGTCGATGGCCCTCGCCGCATTGCTCTCGTACGTCGCGATCCGGATGACCCATCTGACGGGTCTGTCCGAAGAACAGAACACCGACGTCCAGATGTACATCGGCACCGTGTCGATCAGCGGCCTGCTGCTGGCAGGCTTCATCATCGGCTCGCTCGGTGTGCTCAACGACGTCACGATCACGCAGGCCTCGTCGGCGTTCGAACTGGCATCCCTGGATCCACGCGCGTCGCGCCGGGAGATCTTCGCGTCCGCGATGCGGGTCGGCCGCGACCACATCGCCAGCACCGTCTACACGCTCGTGCTCGCCTACGCGGGTGGTGCGCTGCCGCTGCTGCTGCTCTTCTCCGTCGCGGGCCGGTCGATCTCCGACGTGGTCACCGGCGACGCGGTGGCCGTCGAGATCGTGCGCGCATGCGTGGGCGGTATCGCGCTGGCGCTGTCGGTTCCCGTCACCACAGCGATCGCCGCCGTGCTGTCCCGGGCCGGAAGCCCGCCGGTCGCGCCGGGCCGGCACTCCCGCCCCAACGGGGGCGGGCAGCCGGGCCGGTAGGTCACAGACCGGGTACGCGGAGTTCCGGTAGCCGGGGCAGTTCGATCGTCGGGAGCGGCGGCAACGTCGGTACCGGAATGTTCAGGCCCGGGACCTGCGGTTCCGGAGTCGGTTCCGGCGACGGAGGCGGCGGTACCGGTCGCGGCTCGTAGGTGGTCGTGGGCGACTCGGTGGTGGTCGTGGGAGTGACCGTCGACGGTGACACAGCGGGCGCGGGCCGTGGCCGCGTCGACGACGTCGTGGGCTGATCGAACGACTGCGTAGGACTCGTCCCTCGGCCGTCCGCGGGCGCTCCGAACACGGAGTTCCCCGCGCTCAAGGCGATACCGATCACCGCGACGACAGCCAGCGCCGACCCGGCCAGTCCGGCACCGGAGATCTGCTTGCCGCTGACCGAAGGTCCCCTCCACGACAGCGCGGACCACCACGGCTTCGCGTCGTCGTCGGTCTTCTCCGCAGGCTTCTCCGGCGGCGGCGAGGACACCGCCGCCTTGACCACCGGAATGCGGTCGGTGTCTTCGCTGACCGGCGCGGGACGCGGAGGCACGATTCGGGTGAGCGGACTGATCGGTTGCGACGACGGCGGCCGCGCAGCGACGATCGCACCGCCCTTGGCCAGGACGAGTTCGGGTTCGTGAGGCACGACCAGCGGCAGCTTCAGCCACGAGCGCAGCACTTCCTGGACCAGCGGCACGTGCGCGCCGCCCCCGAGCAGCACCACGGCCTCGGGATTGCGGTTCGAGCGGGCGATGACGTTGTGCACGAACTGCGCGGACGACTCGACGCACTGCGAGATCAGCGGGTCGAAGGTGTCGCGCGACAGGAACACCACACCGGCCGCTCCGGGAACCGCCACGGTATCGCTCTCGGAGAGCTTCTCTTTCGCCTGCCGGCACTGCGCCGACAATTCGTTGTCGGTGCTCGGGTCGTCGGGACGCCACACGCCGTTGGTATCGAGCGCATGTTCGCGGATGGCTTTGTCGAAGACGCGGCCACCGATCGAGTCGGTCCGTTCGGCGAGGACCTGGCCGGCGCGCAGGTCGACCACGGTGACCGTCAGGCCCGCGTCGCCGAGGTCGTAGAAGACCGCCGTGTTGCTGCCCAGCTCGCCGGTCGCCTGCAGATAGGTCAAGGCCGCTTCGGGCTCGGACACGAGCGTGAAGCGGTCGAGCTTCTCGGCGGACAGTGCGGCACGCAGGCGTTCGGCCTGTGCCTGATCGCGGTAGACGAGCCCGACCGTCTCGATCGGATCGCCGGCCACGCCTGCCTGGAACAGCACGCCGAGCGTGCTCGCCGCGAGTCGCGCCGGGTCGTCCTTTCCGGTCTCCACGACCTGGAATTGAAAACCCGCAGAGGGTGCGGTCCGATCCACCGGACGCACGATCCGGACGGCGCTTTCCCCCACGGTTACACCGAGAACCGAACTCATGAGCCGCCTTCGACAGTTGGTCGCGCCAGCGGCGTTGTCTCTCCCCGGCGCCTTTCGAATCGCTCCGATGCTACCCAATGCCGGATACGACGCCAGGGCCGGTTCGTGGGACAGCCCCTCGCGGCGGCGTCCCCTACGATCGGCGGATGCGGATTCTCTTCGTGTGCACCGGAAACATCTGTCGCTCGCCCACCGCCGAACGGTTGACCACAGCATTTGCCGCCGAGTCGGGGCGGGACGACCTCGACGCCCACAGTGCGGGCACCAGGGCCGTGGTGGGACACGGCATGGAGCCCACCGCCGCGCTCGTGTTGCAGCAACTCGGGGGTGACCCGGAAGGATTCGTCGCGAGACGGCTGACTCCGGAAATCGCAGAGGACGCCGACCTCGTCCTCACGATGAGCGAACAGCATCGGGGCGACGTGATCACGCTCGCACCGCGGATGATGCGCGTGACGTTCACGCTGCCGGAAGCCGCGCGCGTGCAGCAGGCTTCGGGCGCCGCGTCCGTCGCAGAACTGGCAGAGGCCCGGGCACAGTTTCCTGCGTCCGGGCCGGAAGACATCGTCGACCCGATCGGTCGCGACGAGGAGACATTCGTCGCGGTCGGATCGGAGATCGCCGACCTTCTGCTACCCCTGCTCGCCCGAATCCGGAGCTGAACCGGTGGCGGGGCGCGGTGGCGTGTGGACCGCAGGCCACGACTCCAGCGGTTGATGGTTTTCCTCGGAGTGGCGGCCCGCAGGCGCGACCGGCCCGGTCAGCTTTCTGCCGTTGCCCAGTGCGTGTCGAGGCGGGGCCGGCGGATCGATGGCCGGGCCGGGGACCGCCGGATTTTCGACAGCCTGCTTGGGTGCCGCCCCTGCGGCGTGCGTCCTCTCGGCGTCGTAGTAGTACCGGTACTCGTACGACGCGCCGCGTCCCTTCGTCGGAACCATGGTGAGAATCGTTCCGAGGAGTGTCGCGTCGACCGCTTTCAGATTGCCGATCGCACGGCCGAACTGGTCGCGGGTGGTCTTCCCGTACCGCGCGATGAGCAGAGCACCGTCGGCGATGCGTGTGAGAATCGCCGCGTCGGTGACGGGCAGCAACGGCGGCGCGTCGATGACGACGTAGTCGAATCGGGACCGGAGATCGGTGACGACCTCCTCGGTCTGTGCCGATCCGAGCAACTCCGACGGGTTCGGCGGCAACGCACCGGCGGCAAGCACCCACAGCGAGTCGAAGCGTGTCGACTGCAGCACGGCGTCGAGCGACGCCTGGTGCGCCAGAACCGTCGACAGCCCGGCATCGCCCAAGACACCGAGATACTTCGACACCCGAGGCCGGCGGAGGTCGGCCTCGACGAGCACGACCGGCTTGCCCGCTTCCGCCAGTACGAGGGCGGTGTTGATGGCCGTTGTCGTCTTGCCTTCGGTCGGGACCGAACTGGTGAAGACCAGTACGCGGGGAGGGTTGTCCACCTCGAGGAACTGCAGGTTGGTGCGCAGTTCCCGGTATGCCTCGGCGTCACCGCTGTTCGAGTCGGCGAACGTGATGGCCGGCTCTTCGTGCCGCGCTTTCTCCATCGGAATGACGCCCACGACGCCCGTACCGGCGATCTCCTCGATGGTGTTGCGGTCCTTGACGGTGTTGTCGAGCCGGTCGCGCAGCACAGCGAGCGCGATGCCGAGCAACAGTCCCACCGCGAGACCGAGCGCGACATTGCGGCTGGTCTTCGGGACGACCGGCGTCGACGGGGTGGCGGCGTACTGCTCGACGACGACCCTCGCGGTGGGTTCGCCACCCGATTCGGGTGTTTCGAGTTCACGCGCCATGACCACGAATTCGTCCGACAGCGCGTTCGCGAGATCGCGAGCCCGCTCGGGCGATTCGTCGGTCAACGCGGTGTCGATGAGGACGGTGTCCGGTGTGGACGACGCCGTGACGCGGGCGGCGAGTTCGCCCGGCGTGATATCCGTGATGCCGAGTTCGTCGAGTGCCCGCTGGGCGAGGGTGGTACCGGCCAGCAATTCTGTGTAGGACGCCACGCGCTGCTGCGAGAACAGGTTGCCCTGGTAGATCTCCTGGACCGACGCGCCCGACGTCGTCGACACGAACAGTCGTGTCTTCGCTTCGTACTGCGGCGTCGTGAGCAGTGACACGGTGAGTGCGGCGAGCACCGCCACGATGGTCACCACCGCGATGATCTTCCAGCGCGCCTGAAGAATTCGCACGTAGTCGTGAACTTCCATCAGGCGGTCTCCCTCGTTGCGGTGACAGCGCGCGGGCGCCTTATCGGCGACGTAGAGGTTTCCGAGATCGGCTGCAGCACCGAATAATTCGATGTCGCCGTCATAGCGCTAGCACAGGCGGTACGGGCACTCCGGCTCCGCACGGCGGACCCCCTCGAGACAGTGAGCGGCAACATCGCGGAACACATCCGGAGGTCCCTGTTGCGCCAGGTCGCGACCTGGTCCGGTCGCCTGCACCTCGTACAGGGGGCGCGCGCCGAGATAGGGTGCGAGCCCGGCGTGCATCCACGACAGGCCGCTCACGGGGCGCACACAGAGGACCGGTGGGGGTCGAGCCGCTCGAGAACTGCTTCGACATCCTGCGGTGCCCTGTGGCCCGCGGGCGAACGAGTACACCGCGCAATTCCGCGTCGTGCGCCGAAATGAACAGAATGTACGAATTCAATTCCTTGCGCATACCAGAGACCCCGCCGGCTCGAGGACAGCGGAAACGTTGCACCGCACTCCGTCACCTGCCCGATATGATAGATCCGATGTCGCCGAGCAAGTTACACCATGATCATCCCCGCTCGAACTGCCCGGATCACCCGACTCTCATGTCTCGATCGATATCCGAAGTGTACTTACGGATAACGATCGGTACCACGTGAATGAACGGCCGATAGAAAGTCCGGTTATCGTCAGTATCGGAACCAGTGAAGGGGTTCGAATGTGAACGATGCTACCCGTGAGCCGGAATCGGCCGATCCGGGTCGGCGCAGAGTTCGCCACCGCCCGTCCGACGAGGAAATCGGTGCTCGACACAAAAAGCGTCGGCGAGTCCGGATCGGTGGCGGCGCGGCGCTTCTCGTCGCCGTCGGCTTCGCCGGCTGGCTGGGATACGAGGGGCTGCAGGCGAGATCGGACCTCGAGACGGCCCAGGACTTCGCGATGCAGGCCAAAGACGCACTGCTGTCTGGAGATACCCAGAAGGCATCACGAGCAGCCGACGACGCCGATCGATATGCGCAAAACGCCCAGAATTCCGTCGATTCAGTTCCCTGGCGACTTTCTTCCGCTGTTCCGCTCATAGGAGATCCGCTCGACTCCACCCGTCAGATGACCGCGATCGTGAGCGGCCTGACGCAGGACGTTCTGCTGCCGGCGGTGGACGCGGGCAGTGCGGTGGCACCCGATCAGTTGATTCTCGACGGCGCCCGGATCAACCTCACGGCACTGCGTGACGCCGCACCCGTCCTCGAAACCACCGCGGCCACGATCACCGATCTCGACGCGCAGGCCCAGGCGGTCGACAGCACCTACGTCGGGCCGATCGAGGACGCGCGCGTGCAACTCCAAGACCAAGTGTCCGAATTGTCTGGGCTGCTGAACAATACGGCTACCGCCGCAAACATCGCGCCGGCAATGCTCGGCGCGGATGGGCCACGGAGTTACTTCGTCGGCTTCCAGACCAATGCCGAGGCCCGAGGCACGGGTGGTCTGCTGGGTGGCTTCGGAGTAGCAAGAGCGGTCGACGGTGCCGTCAGCCTCGCTGACGTCACGAGCAACCGCGAGTTCCGATTCGACTACGCACCCATCGATCTCGGACCTGAATTCCAACAAGCATACGGTGGCAGCCGCCCCACGCAAGACTTCCGTAACAGCAACATCAGCAGTCATTTCCCTTACGCCGGACAGATCTGGCAGTCGATGTGGCAGCAGGAAACCGGCGAAAAGGTCGACGGCGCAATCGCCACCGACCCCGTCGCGCTGAGTTACGTCCTCGATGCGGTGGGCGACGTGACCTTGCCGGACGGGGAGACGATCACAGCAGACAATGTCGTGGAGTTGACGGAGTCGACCGCGTACACGCGGTTCGGTGACGATCAGGCTGCGCGTAAGAACTATCTGGAGACTGTCGCGCAGACAGTTGTGCAGAAACTCGCCGGCAGCATTTCGCGTCCCCAGGCACTTCTCGAAGCACTCGGTCGCGCCGCAGTAGAGGGACGTCTCGCCGTCTGGAGTTCAGTACCGGAAGAACAGGAAGTGCTGGCGACATTTCCCCTCGGACAGGTGGTTCCCGACGATCCCGCCCCCTACGCCGGCGTGGTGATCAACAACCTCGGGGGCAACAAACTCGACTACTACCTGGAGCGAGAGATCCTGTATACCGCCGGACCGTGCGAAGGCGAGACCCGCGATTCGTCCGTCACGGTGCGCCTCACCAACACCCTCCCCGCAGGTGACTACACCGATTACGTCGCGGGAATGTTCGACAATCCGGTCGGCGCACCCGTGGGCACCAACCTTTCGGATGTGGGATTACTTGCTACGCAGGGTGCCACGCTGAAAAAGGTGACCGTCGACGGCACCCCGGCCTTCGGATTCGGAGGCAAGGAACGCGGGCACCCGAAGTTCAGCGTGCAGGTGCCGGTGCGCTCCGGGGAAACGGTCGAAGTTGTCTATGAACTCGCTGAGCCGGTCGCTCCCGGCGAACCGCGTGTACCGCTACAGCCGTTGGTCGATCGGCCAGACGTCAAGGTCCATGCGCCACCTTGCAATTGAGGTCGATTGCACCTCTCGCGAACCTGCGGAGATGGGAGAGCATCATGAAGAAGTCAGTCGTCATCATCGGTACCCGCGGGTACCCCAGCTATTACGGCGGGTTCGAGACTCTGGTCAGGAACCTCGCGCCTTTCCTTTCCGCGAAGGGCTGGGAGGTGACGGTTTACGGCCGTGAAGGTGCGACCAACGACCATGACTCCGGGCGTGATCCGGCTGTCAGGGCCGTAAACACCAGGGGCATCGATTCGAAGTCGCTCAGCACGCTCTCGTACGGACTCACTTCCAGCATCCACGCAGCGGTTACCCGTCCCGACGTCGCACTGGTCATGAACGTGGCAAACGGATATTGGCTTCCGATTCTCAAGGCGCGCCGCATCCCCACCGTAGTGAACGTCGACGGCATCGAATGGGACCGTGCGAAGTGGGGTAAGAAGGCAAGAACCGCGTTCAAGCTGGGTGCCCACCTCACCGCGAAGTTCGGCGACCGGATCGTCGTCGACTCACACGAGATCGAAAGGCGCTGGTGGGAGGACTTCCACCGCAGCGGGGACTTCATCCCCTATGGAGGCTCCGACCCGGGACCATTGCAATCGGTCGACGGTCTCACCCCGGGAGGATACGCGTTGATGGTGGCGCGGTTTGTGGAAGAAAACACGGTCGACGCGTTCTTCGAAGCTGCGGAGGACATCTCCACGGATTGGGAAGTGGTGATCGTCGGGTCATCGGGTTACGGAGGGGAACTCGATCTACGAGCAGAGCGGCTGTCGAAAAACTCTTCCCGAATCCACTGGACGGGACATATAAGCGACGACCAGAGGTTGTTCTCGCTGTGGCAGAACGCAGGAGCATACTTTCACGGGCACAGCGTCGGCGGAACCAACCCGGCGTTGGTGCAGGCGATGGCTTGTGGCGCTCCGATCGTCGCACGCGACACTGTGTTCAACCGTGAGGTGCTGGGTGAATCCGGACAATTCGTTTCGCCCACACCGAGCGCAATCACCGCGTCGATCCGCTCGCTGCTCGGCGACAACGACCGGCAGGCCGAGTTGCGCAGAAGTGCACGAGACCGCCAGGCAGCGGAGTACACATGGGACATCGTGTGTAAGGGATACGAGACCTCGCTCCTCGAGGCCGCGGGAGGCTGAACACTGATCGTTGTTCTCGATGTTGTAGGGGCGCCACGTGTCCGGTTCCGGAGATTCCCCAACTTCTGGGAGTAACACAGCATCCACCAATCCGGCCACGACAATCGAACAGACTGCCAGGTCAAGTCGGGTTGGCTACCACCTAATTCTGAAGGACCTCTTGATTATCCACACGTTCCAGTCCCCGATCGATAACGAATCACGACGCCGGCGTTCAACCAACGGTCTTGACCACGAACCCTGAAGGCGGAAATCATGGCGACACCTCCGCAACTATCCCAAGCATCCTCGATGAACGCGCTTGTACGCTGAAGGAGGACAGATCAAGGGCTTCGTTACTCACAACCGACCCGAGCCCTTGAAATGCGTCAGACCATGCCGAACGCTCAACAACGAAGATCTGTTCACCCGCAGCATCGGCCATCCGTCCAAGATGGACCGCGGGCGTGACAACCACCTTCACACCACAAGCCAAGTAATCGACCAGCTTCATCAGCGACGAAGAGTTCACGTATTCCGACTCCCTGAACGGTATTATCCCGACAGCGGAGGCCTTGAGAATGCGCAGGACATCTTCGTAATCGATGTTCCCAAGCTTATGCAGGTTCGGTGCATCACCGATCTCGCGTAGCCGAGGTCCGCCCCCCGCTACGATGAACAACCATTCCGGGTTGGACTTGACAGTGTTGTTCAACAGATCAAAATCGATTCTTCCATTTATCCCTCCAGCATAGACAGCTACTCGGTTTCGGTGTCCACCCGGGTCTATCGAAGCGATCCGCTCGAGGTCCACGCCGTTTTCAGCACAGTAAGTGAACACACCGAACGTTTCGAGCTCGTCACGTAACGCTGGCGATACCACGAACGTGGCGTCGGCCGCATCGGCGGTCCGCAATACATATTTCAGGTGCTGCTTCCTACGTCGATCATCGCGGCGGTTTGCACTCGGATCCCAGTGCCTGTCAATTACGTCGAAGATCCGAAAACGCCAGGTTTCGAGTGACACAATCTCGGGGAAGAACCACCAGTAGGCAAGGAGTCCGGGGTTCACAATGTCATATTTCCTGATCATCGCACGCACAACATGGAGCAGATAAATTGATACGACTTTTCGCCACCATGCCGGGAAGGCAAGCGGAACAAAATCGAACAACCGTGGAAGCGTCACCACATGGAGGTTTCGGTCGATCCTACAATATGTCGAGCGCCAGTTCCTAAACGAGACCGCAGTTCGGAGTAGGTCTCTCGGGTCCCGGCGCGACCTCTGCGTTGAACGGCACAGGTACCATACGTCAAGCGTCTTGGAGATTTCGCGGGTCATTTGAAGTGAGGTCTGGTTGGCTTTCGATTCGAATGGAACGCCCCCCAACACAATTATCGATTCACCCGGATACATTCGACCTTCCTTTCCTCGATACCCGCAGAGAACACAAAAGCGCAAGAAAGAGCAACTCCGATATGAAGAGGGAAATCGCGGATGAAGTTGCACCCCCGCGAGCCAGCGCAATAAGAGAAACAATCTGCACGATCAGCGCCACGACATAGAAGGTCGTGGTCCGACCATACGCGCCCTCGGCAACGAGCGACGTGAGGACTACAGTCGCCCCATAAGCCAGCGGAATTTGAAGTGACAAAACCATGAGCGTCGGGGCAGACGCCCCCGCATCGCCCCCGTACACGAACTCCAAGATCGACTCGCCCGAGATGAACACGACCAAGGGCACGAAGATGGAAGCGCCTACCGTTACTAGAAATACACGAATAATGCTGTATTCGTGCCGGATGAACAACGGCAACAAGACCGTCTGCAAGATATTTGCGGGGATGAGCAGCAACATCTGGATTCGCAGGGCCGTCGACAAGATGACAAATTCTGATTCAGCGAGCAGATACGATCCCCCGATCGTGAGGCAGGAAGCATAGGCGTGCACAACCAGAGCCTGAACGATCAACCACCTCGACGCATACATCCAATGGGGGCGGATTTTCGGGGTCAGCGAAGTAAAATACAAGCGAAGCGAATCGTGCGACAGCCACACTATTGCCAAGAATGCCGCCAGAGAACCAACTGAATACGCAACGGCAGCGAACAGCGTTGGTGCAACAGAGAGGATTGCGATCCCAATACCAGCTGTGACTACCGCCGAAGTCACTCGCCCCAGAGCGAGCGCTGACATGTTACCGCGCGCTTGGAGCAGATAAGTCGGCGATGCAGCCGCGCCGAGCGGCGCCAGGACCAACGCCATCGTCATCCCTACACCCGCGTTCATGCAGGATATCGGGACGACAATCGCGAGGCCGATCGTGGCGAGGACCAGCTGGACCGAAGACGTTTCACGCACGACCGTCCGAACGTTGTCTCCCGCGGCGATACGCCGGACGGCATGCGCGGTCAAACCCGCATCCCCGAGCACAGTGGCGTACATCAGCAGGGACTGCGCAACGCTCAAATTCGCGAGTTCCGTCAGCCCGACCCGCCTCGCGAAATACGCTGTGAAAGCAAAGAGAGCGAGTTTACTAACTGCTTCCCCGAAACCCAGGGCGAAACTACCTCGCAGTATCCTCACGTCGCGGCCTTACGACCCGGATTGTTGTTTCCGGATTTCCGCCCCGAATCGCCGCGCCAGCCGTTGGCCGCTGCAAGCCCGACCAGCATCCACGTCTCCAAAAGCCACAGGACACTCGTACCTATCGATATGGTCATGTATGCGACCGATATCGCCGTGGCGACGCCGAAACCGATGACACTGCCGGCGCGCCGCCACACCGCAAACACAACTATCGAAACAACCAGCAGCGTAATTATTCCCCCGTCATACAGCAGCTGCAAGGGCAGATTACCGAGATACGATGGACGCGCAATATCCGGCACGGTCGGATCGAGGTGTCGCTGTCCGTAAGAGTTGAATCCCGACCCGAAGACAAAGTTCTCCGTCGATGACGAGATGTCGCTCCATGCAATCTTCCAGCTGGTGTAACGAACAATCTCGGTCCCGCCGGAGAAATCCAGCCCGGTCGCAAACTTTGCGAGCCCGGGATCGTATCTGGTCGCAATCGACAACCCGATCCAAGATACGATGCCCACGAATGCAGCAGAAGCAATGATCTTGCCCCGCGCGATCCCGAGAATCACCAAGGCCAGGACAAACGCCACAAGCGCACTGCGCGTGTGTGTTGCAAGAATGGCGACAGGAGCAATGAAGAGCGTCGCAATGCGCAGACGAGAGCTGAATTGGCGGAGCGGATCAGCTATGCAGACAACAGACCATATACACACCAGGCCGGCGAGAATATTCGCCTCGATGCTGAGGACATATACTGCGTAGCCTCCATACGCCGGATCGGATTGCGCACCGATGCTGTAGCCGGAAAGATTCGACAGACCGTACAGAAATATTGCAGCCAGCGCGACAGTCAAGTTTACCCACACTGCCGACCGGACAATGAGTCCGGTCAAATCAGGGTTGACGGATATCCAGAATGCAGCCGTAGCGCACACCGCCATCCAGGCGAGGGTCGAAATCGATTTACCGACGTCCACCGAATGGAGTATCGAGACAACCGCGAGGTATGCGATCCAAAGGTATATGACAAGAAATAGATTGAGCTGGAACCCGGGGATTTTTCGTCGTTGCACAATATCGCCGAGTATCGAAATGAGAGCAGCTGCTCCGACTACGATCTCAGGACGAACGCTCGCCGGGCCGATCTCAGCGACCGGCCGGGTGACGAACATTGCAAGGACGAGGCCGATCGCAAGATACCGCCGGTTCGCCGCGAGGAAGACGACCAGCAGACCGCCGCCGACCACGAGGACGGCCCCGAGACCCGTGAAAGCCGCGGCCGCTCCACCACCGATTGCGACCACAACGACGCCCAAAATGGTGGGGATGTTCTCGGGGCGACCTCGCCGTACTGGAAGCGCACGCGCAATTCGGGAGGTCGTAGACTTCCGATCCGCTCGAGGTTCCACCAGATCACCTGTTGCTCGCCGATGCGACCCGGGTGGAGACAGCACACAGTGATCCCGGCCGTCCGATGGAGAGACTTCGCTTTTTGTTCATCCGCCTCTTGCCTTCGTCCAGCCGCTGGTAGCTGACTCCGCCGACGCAATGACGTCACAGACGACACACTCGCGAACATCCCTCGAGAACTTCTTCAGAACCGATTCCTGAGGCGGCAGATCCTGCCACCGTGCGCGGTTCACAAGCGCGGTTCGGATGAACGCCGCGAGACTGTCTACGGGGGGCATTTCAAGAACAGACATTGCCCCTACGAGCGGCAGGACCTCGGCAGCACCGCCCTCCAGGTGCCCCAGGGTATGAATCCCTGATGCCCACGCTTCGAGCGGGACCAACCCGAAAGACTCTGGGAGTGTGGGGAAACAGGCCACGGCGTCGACGGTTCCTTCAAGACTCTGCACGCCGTGGATCTCCCCGACATAGGTGATGCGCCGGTCGGTTGCCGCCTCATCGATCATCGCTGCCAAGTGGTGCTCCTGGCCGGGGAACGGACCACCCGCGAGAAGGAGAGTCATCTCCATATCGCGAAGTGCAGGACGCCGAAGGGCGCGGACAACCTCCAGATGTCCCTTGCGCCCATTCGTGCGTCCGACAACTGCGATCGCGGGTCTGCAACCGGTAGTTTTCGCCGAGAGCGAGTTGACCGAGTCCGGGGAGAAAATCGGATAGGTAACAGATATTCTGTCCGCTGATATACCGCCCTTCGACATCCACGCCTTGGCAGCCTCGCTGCACGCTGTGATCGGGAAGCTTCCGGCACGCAACAGCCAAAGCAATACGACGCCTACCGCCCCTCCTTGAATCTCGTGGACCGATACGTAGAAGCTCTGCCTCCGAAGCACCAGGAGTGGGATATAACTTGCCAATGCGAGTGTCCAGACGACTACGAGATCTGCTCCGCGTATCACCGCCGGCATCCGCGGATTCCCAATTGTTTTCAGCGACTGGGCACGACGGAGTACTTGGAGTTCACGATCAACGACAACGTGTGCACCGAGCGTCGTAAGCTTCTCCGTCAGAGGGCCTTTCATCGGTAGCACAACCGCTACATCCCACGCGTTCGAGAGAAAAATCGATACCTCGTCCAACAGCACTCTGCTCGCGCCGTATATGTCGTTGCTACCGTGCAGGAAAGTCACCTTCATGATCCGACTTCCTTCACCAATAGGCGCCATCGGTCTCGGAATTGTTCTGGCCCCGTAGAAACCCCTGCCCGCTCGATCGATCTCGCACGTGAGGATTCCCATGCCGGCCTGTCGCAGATACTGATCATGGACTCGAGCAGTCTTGCCTCGTCAGCAGCGTAGTCACACCCGGAAGCGGGATCCCCGCCCATTACCTCGGCTAGAGCGCCCCGGGCAGTATGTACAACCGGTAATCCGTGGGATGCGGCCTCCAGAGCGGGGAGGCAGAAACCCTCGTCGAGAGACGCCACTATCAGACAGAACGCGTTGTCGTACAGATCAGATAGGTGTCGGCTGCTGATTCCCCTGACGACCTCGATCCATTCATGCTCCGGATCCGCACGGCCGATCGCGCGTTGCACGGCGGACTCTGCGTTGCCCGGCCGCGCAACCAGTGTCAAACCGAAGTCGATGCCGCTGATACGGCGTGCTGTCGACACGGTATTGACAGCGATATCCAGCCTTTTATGCCGGTCGGTGGACGCCACCGCGAGTACGGTCGGCTTTCGCATGCGTTCTTCGTAGCCGGGAAGGTTCGCGTTCGGCCGGATAGGTTGCGTCGGCCAGGGTATAACGACGACGCTGGTTCCCGGCCATCGTGCGAGTATCCGGTTCTCACTGTGCTCAGACGGCGTGACCACTACGCGGGCGGCACGAACCGAGATGCCGAAGGCCATCCTCGCGTACACGTTGTAACCCCGGTCGAAAAGTGCCGGGTGATCCAGAACCATCGTGTCGTGCATGATGACGATCGAGGGAAGATGTCGCGCGCCCAACCCCGTGTTGGCGCAGTGCACGATGCAAGAAGCATCGACTTTACTTGCAGTCCTCGGAGTGTGGACGAAGTCCCACCTGAGCATTCCCGCCAATCGCCCGACCCTGGACTTCGGTTCTCTGCCGATTGTCATCCGGTACACATCGGTGCCGCCATCGGCGAGTGCACGGGCCACCTGTGTAGCCCCAATGCTCGAACCGCTGACCCCTCGTGCGCCGATGAAGTCGTTCAGAACCACGATCATCGTCATCCCCCCGAAGCCAGTCGGTAGGAGCGTGCAAGCGCTTCGGCAAGAGTGCGGTCGGACAATTTCCCTGCCTGAACGAGAGCGAGTCTACGATATTTACTGAGGCGATCTCGGTCTTCGACAAGGTTCACGACCTTGTCGGCAAAATGGCAAACAGCATCGCGGGGCATCGAACCGAGTAGATCCTGTTCCGCCCACGGTATGGGGTCGTCCACCAAGAATTCTTCGAGTCCGATCATCTCCTCCACTGACGTGTTCCGGAACGCCAGGACGGGGCAACCGCATGCCATAGCCTCGATAGGAGGCAAACCCTGACCCTCGTAGGCACTGGGATAAATGAAACAAATCGACGCGGAATACAAGTCGCGGAGCCCCGCGTCGCTCAACTCTCCGACTACCGTGCAATCCGGGAACTCGTGTGCCCTTATTCCCCGACCGGCGATTCTGACCTGGATCTCCGATTTTCTGAGTTGTTTCGCGATCTGCTGAATCCAGTGATAGCGCTTCCTGTCATCCCGGGACCTCTGGTCGACGAGTGCACAGGCATAAGCAACCGGACTGTCAGCCCGCCCGCTCGGCCCACGACGAAATGCCGCACTCACCGGGATCGGAGCCGTCACAATCTTCTCCGGCGCGACGCCCAACCTGTCTGCGATGCGACTCGCCGTATAAATCGAGTTTGCAACGACGACATCGCATCTCTTAGCTTGGGAGTGGTAGAAGTCGGTCTTCACGCCCCGCTTCGTATATCCGTAGAGGTCCAAGGGAATTATGTCCTGTATCGAACACACCCACGGACGCGTCTTGATCAGTGGAAGATGCGTCACGGTCGTCGAGTGGAACAACGAGACCTTCCTCAACTGCCCCAAGGTAAGCACGTGATCCAGCAAAGAGTTCGCCGGCACTCGATAGTGAGATGTGGAGACCGGAACGACCTCCACACCGCGTATCCCTTGCGCCGCCGCTCTTATTTCCACGGTATATCTTCCAAGGCCGCGGTCACTACCGGGTTGCACGAGTGCGCCGACATCAAGCCCGATTCGCGTCACGATGGCAGTACCCCCTCCCGTTTGCACGGCTGATGCACTGGTACTTCGCCCTCGGTCACGACCGACTCATTCGCCACTTCACCCTCGCCCGGCTTTCGCTGCCCCCTCTCAGTACGCACCTTCGCTCACCAGCACAGCCTTGACCGTCTTTCCGATGATCAGTACATCGTTGACCATCGACCAGTTCTCGACATACGAGAGATCCAGCCGCACTGCCTCATCCCACGACAGGGACGACCGCCCGCTGACCTGCCACAGTCCCGTCAGTCCCGGCCGCACCAGCAGTCGTCGGCGGACTCGGCCGTCGTACCCTTCCACCTCACGACGCAGCGGTGGGCGCGGCCCGACGACGCTCATTTCGCCGCGCACCACGTTGATGAACTGAGGCAACTCATCGACGCTGAAGCGTCGAATAATCCGCCCCACGCGCGTCACCCTCGGGTCGTCGCGCATCTTGAACAGAAGTCCGGATCCTTCGCTCCGATCGAGCAACGCCGGGATCTGTTCGTCGGCGTCGATCACCATCGAGCGGAACTTGATCATCGCGAACGGTAGTCCATCCATCCCGATGCGCTCGGCTCTGTAGAACACCGGGCCCTTGTCGTCGAGCCGGATCGCCAGCGCTACCAACGCGAACACCGGACTCAGCACGACCAGCACGGCCGACGAAAACGCGAGATCGAACAACCGCTTCCCGCTGCGCTTGGCGCCGTGGTACCGCGGCTTCTCCACATGGATCAGCGGCAGGCCGGCAACAGGGCGCATTTCCAGGCGCGGCCCGGCGACGTCCACTACCCCGGTGGCAACGACAAGATCGGCTTCGAGCGGTTCGAGCATCCATACGAGGTCTTGAATGCCTTCGTGCCCGAGAGTTTCGGTGGCAGTCACGGCCACGGTGTCGGCACCGGAGATCTTCAGCGCCTCGACCACCGACGATTCGTCGCCGTAGATGGGGATACAGCGTCCGCCGACATCGATATCCTCCCCGGGCACCCCTGAGTACCGGGGGACGCACACGCCGACGACATGGTACCCGTCGGTTTTCTTGCGCTCGAATGTCTGCGCCATGTGCCGAACGGCACGGGCACCCCCGACGACCAGCACGCGCGTGCTGAACTGACCCGACCGACGTTTGCGCCAAACAGCCTTACGCCACAACCATCGACTGAGCAGTAGGGTCATCAAGCCCGCCGGCAGTGCGATCGCCAGATACCCGCGGGCAAGCTCCATCCGGAAGACGAGCGCCAAAATGGCGACGATGCCGAACAACCGGAGGGTGCTTGCGATGACGCGCTGGTACTCGTCGAAGCCGGAACCCACGACTCGCCGGGACCGCGTGCGGAAACCGGCGAGAACGATGATCCAGGCAGCTGCCAACGCGACGGAGACCAGTGTGTAGTCGAGGGCGTGGGCGGTATCCACAGTCAGCAAGCTGTCGTGACCGAATCGGACCACGTGCGCCGAAACGACCGCGAGAACCACGATCACGGCGTCGGTCCAGAACAGCCGGCGCACGTATGCGCGTTGCCAGCTCCGCCGTTCTGCCGATGAACCGCCTCTGGGATCGCCGGTGCGCACCTGTTCGCGACGTACCGCGCGCCGATCGAGAGTAGCTGCGGACCGTCGCTTTTCGGGTACCGCGGTCATCGTGCCTTCGTCCTCATACGTGTCTCCTCCCCGAGACAACCGTCGACCCCGAACTCGGGTCCGAGACAACCATCGGCCGGGAACGAGTCAGGCAAACCACCCCGAATGCCCATGCGAAACGCCGTAGACCATCCACTACTGCTCCGTGTCGCTGGGGTAACTATAACGTCACTTGCAGCTCGTAGCATCTGAGAGCAGTTTGATTCCCGGCCTTGCTATTGCCCATTCTTCGCTAATGGTGCGGATTGCGATCTTGCATCTGCGACCACCCAGCCACACAGGTAACACACACGGCCACAGCGGTACTGAATCCCCGCATGTGCGGTGAAACTACGCGAAGACCCCCGCAGCCGTCTGTGTTGCGGAGTCGAGAGGGTTTTCGCGGGCAATTTCCGAATTTGTCCGATGGGCTTCGACAGATTGCCCTCACCCGGCGTCTGTGTCTCGGCGTAAGCGCTTCTGAACGAACGGGAGATCGGGTTGGTGCCGGTAAAGGCTCAGACAGAGGAGAGCTCGTCATCCGGAGCTCATCGGGGGTGCGTAACTGCCCCGAAGATCGGGATACGAATCGTCCGTTACCGACAAATCGCGATGTTCGGGCGTATGTAATCTGAACGGATGAACTTCGTCCGCAATGCCCTGGAGGAGCGTAACGAGAAGAACGAGGCGCTGGATACACGGTGTGTCGCAAGTGAATCCCGGGGGGTTCGGGAGCGGCCGGTCTCGGGGAGGAGACTCGGATGGGGGCGGGGCGTCGGTCGAGGCCCTTCGGGGCTCACGACGCCGGTCTTGGTTGTCGGTGACGCCCGGGGCGGTGCGCCACATGACACAGGCCTCCGACCGCCGACGCGGTACACGTCCAGGCCGTAGGCGTGTACCGCGTCGCCTCGGTGCGCCCGCGACCATGTCGACGGGCAACTCGAGGAAGTGGCTACGGGGACGGCATCCCACCGTTGACGTGGATCGTCGATCCCACCACGTAACTCGATTCGGGCGACGCCAGGAACACATACGCCGGCGCCAGTTCGGTGGGCTGCCCCGCGCGCCCCAGGGGTGTGTTCTGCCCGAACTCGGGAAGTTCCTCTTTCGGCTGTCCATCGGAAGGTTGCAGCGGTGTCCAGATCGGACCCGGCGCGACGGCGTTGACGCGGATACCCTTGCCGGCGAGCTGGTGTGCCAGGCCCTTCGTGAAATTGTTGATCGCCGCCTTGGTGGAGGCATAATCCATCAGCGTCGGCGACGGCATGTACGCGACGATCGACGTGGTGTTGATGATGGTGCTCCCGGCCCCCAGATGCGCCAGCGCGGCGCGAGTGGTCCGGAGCATCGCGAGGATATTCGTTTCGAACGTCTCCTCGAGTTGCTCGTCGGGCAGCTCTTCGAGACCGGTCGTCGCGATCTGCTTGCCCGCGTTGTTGACGAGGATGTCGAGTCCGCCGAGATGTTCGGCCGCGTCATCCACCACGCTGCGGCAGAAACGAGCGTCCGTCAGGTCGCCACCCAGCGTCACCGCCTTCCGGCCGCTCTCCGAGATGATGCGGGCGACGTTCTCCGCGTCGGATTTTTCCTCGGGCAGATGTGAGATCGCGACGTCGGCGCCCTCGCGCGCGAACGCGATCGCCACAGCCGCACCGATTCCGGAATCACCGCCGGTCACGAGCGCTTTGCGCCCTTTCAGGCGACCGGTGCCGCGGTACGAGAACTCGCCGATGTCGGCTCGTGGCTCGAGCTCGGATTCGTGCCCCGGTTCCGGCTGATGTTGCTCCGGGGGCGTGATCGACGGGTAGCGAGTCACGGGGTCCTGGAAGCGGAGTTGATCGGTCCGCGTTGTGTGGGCGTCCTCTTCAGCCATCAGTACCTTCCTGAGCTATTCGGATGCTGGTCCGCACGTCGGCTTCCCTCTGTATGCGCACCCAAACCTCGCGCGCGTGCGGAGTCGGTCAGACTTCGCGCGCTTCTTCGAGTCTGCTGATCAAGGTCGCCGCGTCGAACGGCCCGGTGTGCAAGGGAAGACCCGTGCCGGTGGCTCCGAGGTAGAACGTGGGTGTCCCGGACAGGTTGCTGGTCGCGGCGTCGAGATCGTCGTCGTCGACTCGGTGCCGGTAGCGGTCCAACCGCAGATCCTCGTCGAATCGGTCCATGTCGAGGCCCAGTCGCTCGGCGTAGTCGTAGATCTCCTCTTCGGACAGGGCGTCGCTGTGGGCGAAGAGGAGGTCGTGCATCTCCCAGAACTTGCCCTGCGCCGCGGCCGCCTCGGAGGCCTCGGCTGCGGTGATCCCGACCAGCTTGCCCACCACCAGACCGAGAACGACACCCCACGTGATCGGTGAGACGATCGCGTCGCCGATCGTCTCGCCGGTGATCACCACACCGGCGTTCGCGAGAGCGAAGATCGGCACCACGAGAAAGGCTGTATACGGCTGATAGAACCGGAGCAACCGCTCGTTGACGGACACCGCGCGGAGAACACCGAGTTGCGCCGCGCGCGCATAGTCGGGATTGGGTGATTGGCGGAATGCCCGCGTGAGCTGACCCGCCCGTTCCACCTCGGCGCGCCGCGGCGGATAGATGGGAAGGATCAGCGCGATCAGTACACCGGCAAGGGTGGGATGCACGCCCGACTCGTAGAAGGCCACCCACGTTGCGGCCGCGACGAGGAAGTAGGCGACGCCGCGCCACACTTCGAGCCGGCGGAACTGCATGATCAACAGCAAACCCGCGAAGCCGAGCAGCAGGTACCCGAGCCTCAGCTGCTCGGTGTAGAAGAACCCGATGATGGCGAGCGCACCGATGTCGTCGGCCACCGCGAGCGCGAGGATGAACACCCGCAACCGGGCCGGGCACCGTGGTCCGACGAGCGCGAGCGCGCCCAGCACGAACGCCGTGTCGGTGGAGACCACCACGCCCCACGCACCCGCAGCCTCCCCGCTGGGGTTGAGCAACAGGTAGAGCACGGCAGGCAACGCGAGACCGGCAACGGCGGCTACCAGTGGGACAGCAGCCCGTGTGCGATCGGTGAGCTCTCCGATGGTGAGTTCCCGCTTCACTTCCAGACCGACGACGAAGAAGAACAAGGTCATCAGGCCGTCGTTCACCCAGTCCTTCAAGTCGAGGGTGATGGCGTAATCCCCGATCCGGATGCTCAGCGGGGTGTGCCAGAACGCCTCGTAGGAATCTCCCAGGTTTGCCCAGACAAGCGCCACGACCGTGGCGGCGAGCAGGAATCCCGCCGCCAGCGTGTCGTCGTCGGTGCCGTCACGGATGCCGGCGAGCAGCCTGGACACCCGACGAAGATTCGTGGGATTGTCGTCGACCGTCATGTGCCCCTCCGAAGTCCTTTCCGAGTCTCCTCCGGAACACTCCAACGTCCCCTCGAAAGCGTAAAGACGACGGCGCGACATGGCAGGGTACGAAACAGACACCGGTAGCGAGCGATAAGGATGCCCATGACCGACCGGACCGAGCGCGCAGCAGTCGGCGACCTCGAATTGGCCTACGAGACGTTCGGCGACGCGGACGCCCCTCCCCTTGTGCTCATCATGGGTCTCGCCACCCAGATGCTCGCGTGGGACGACGAATTCTGCGGACTGCTGGCCGGCCACGGTTTCCACGTGATCCGCTTCGACAACCGCGACATCGGATTGTCGAGTCACCTCGACGACGCCGGAGTTCCCGACCTGGGTGCGCTGCTGGGTGGACAGAGCACGCCCGCACCGCCGTACACGCTGGTGGACATGGCCGAGGACACGGCAGGGTTGCTCGACGCGCTCGGTGTCGAGTCCGCGCACATCGTCGGTGCGTCGATGGGGGGCATGATCGCCCAGCAATTCGCGATCGATCACCCCGGCCGGGTGCGGAGCCTGACATCGATCATGTCCACTCCGTCGCGGGAGGTGGGGCGGACGCGACCGGAGGCGACAGCGGCGTTGTTCCTTCCGCAGCCGACCGACCCGGACAGCGCCGCCGAACGGTCCCTTCAGGTGTACCGGGTGATCGGTTCGCCCGGATACCCACTAGACGAGTCGCGTGTCGCCGAGCTCGGGCGGCGCTCGTTCCTCCGGGGCCACGACGCCGCCGGTGTGGCGCGCCAGTTCGCCGCGATCGTGGTCTCCCCCGATCGCACTCCGGGACTACGCAACCTGACGATCCCGACCTTGGTGATCCACGGCAAAGACGATCCGCTCGTCGAGGTGGACGGCGGAATCGCGACGGCTGACGCCGTCGAGGGGGCGCGGCTGGTCGTGGTTCCGGGTATGGGCCACAACCTGCCCGCGCCCCTGTGGCCGCAAGTGATCGGCGAGATCGTCGCGCATGCCCGAGCGGCCGAGAAGGGCTTCGCCGCTCGCATATGACGAGCGCACGGTGCCGAAGGATCAGAGGGGTTTGAGGAACGAGAAGAAGCCGGGCGTGTGCACCTGCCGGAGACGGGTGAGCTTGCGATACGAAATGAGCCACACGCCATCGACTTTGGCGTATCGCTCATGGTAATGACCCCACCCGTGCAGAGATTCCTCGGTGCCGTTGTTGTCCCACCACAACCGGTCTTCCATCGCCCAGACACCGCGGGCGGTGGTGTCGGATTCCAGCACGATCTCGGGGCAGTGCCCGTGGTGCGCCGACGTAATCGGAACGGGGCCGTCGAGCAGGTTATTGATGGCGCGGGTCAACGCCTCACGTCCGACGACCCGCCCTGATTCGCCGTCGGTGCGGGGCTGCTTGTCGCCGGGCAGGCCCTGCCACGTTTCGCTGACGACATCCTCGGTGTGCAGGGTCGGGTAGTACTCCCACTGCTTGTTGTCCATCACGCGGAGCCGGGCCGCGAACACCCGCTCGATCTCGCGGATAGCGAGAAGTTGCTCTGCGGCATCGAGAGTGAGAGCCGGCTCCGGAGCGTCTCGTAATTCGTTCTGCGACAAGATGTACCCTCCGGGGCTTGTCAGCGGGATGCTCGTGCCAGCAGCTCGCGTGCGGCATCGCTACCGTCGAGCAACCGGGCGGTGCGCCGCTTGATCTTCCAGCTTCCCTCGATGCGAGCCAGTTCGAACCGATTGGCGGTCACGCGCCAGACGCGGAAGGAATCGGCGTCGACGTTGCGGCGGAGCAGCAGCGAATGACAGGTCGCGACGGCGGTGTCGCCCTCGACCCGGATGTGGACGGGATCGAGAAGGTGGCCGCAGCCCTCGTTGATGTAGTCCTGGTGGGGACGGGTGCGGACCATCTCGGTGATCGCGTCGCGGCCCTCCATCACCCGGATGTCGATGTCGTAGACAGCATCCTCGGCCCACAATTCGCCGACGGCGTCGGCGTCACCGGCGTCCACGGCCGGCCCGTACGCCGACAGCACTTCCTGGATCGCTGCCTTGTCTTCGAGTACCTGGACACGCTCGAGCAGGGAAGCCACCAGGGCTGCGGTGTCGGTCATCTTTCTCCTTCCGGAGTGTGGGTGCGGACGGCCGTGCGTTGCCCTCGTTGTACCGCTGCACCCCACGCCGCGCAGTTGCTGTCCCGTTCAACGGAAACATCGATGCGGCCCGATGTGGCCCCTGCCACTCTTCGAGCAGTGCATCGGCACACAGTGTGCGCCGGTCCCATCCCGTCACGGGACACCCCCACCCCGCTCGGCTTCCCCCAGCCGATACCCAGGAAGAGTCACGCCATGGGCCACGTTTTGGACAGAATCATGCAGCACGCGGACGAGATTCGCGCCGAGGGCGTCGAGGGCGACAAGCTCATGCGCCTCACCGACACGACGGCGAAGCACCTGCGCGAGTCGGGCATCATCCGCACGTTCCAGCCGAAGGAGTACGGCGGATTCGAGGGCCATCCCCGCGAAGCCGCGGAGACCGTGATGGCGCTCGGTGCCCTCGACGGCGCGACGGGCTGGGTCGCCGGCATCGTGGGTGTCCACCCGTGGGAGCTCGCATTCTTCGACCCGAAGGCCCAGGAAGAGATCTGGGGCGCGGACAACGACATGTGGATGGCATCGCCGTATGCGCCCATGGGTGTCGCGGTGCCGGTCGACGGCGGTTACATCCTCAACGGGCGCTGGGCATTCTCGTCGGGAACGGACCACTGTGGCTGGATCATGATCGGTGCGGCCGTCGGCGACAAGGACGGCAACCGGACCGACAAGGTCCTGCACGTCGTGCTGCCCCGCTCCGATTACGAGATCGATCAGGACAGCTGGAACGTCATCGGGCTGCGGGGCACGGGCTCGAAGGATCTGATCATCAAGGACGCCTTCATCCCCGAATACCGGACCCTCGACGCGGAGATCGTGCTCAGCGGTAACGGCTGGCGTCACGCGGGCCGCGACGAGACGCTCTACAAGTTCCCGTTCTCGTACATCTTCCCGCTCGGCATCACCTCCTCCCTGATCGGCATGACCGAGGGTGCGCTGGCCTGCTACATCGCAGCCCAGAAGGAACGCGTCCAGGTGACGGGTGTCCCGATCAAGGAAGACCCGTACATCCTCTTCGCGATCAGCGAGGCGGCGTCGGAAATCTCCGCCTCGCGGCTGGCTCTGCTCGAAACCGTCGATCGTTTCTGGGACAAGACGGACCGCGGAGAGGAGATCAGCTTCGAGGAGCGCGCCATCGGACGCCGCACCCAGATCTCGGCAGCGTGGCGCGCGGTACGTGCGATGGACGAGGTGTTCGCCCGCGCCGGTGGCGCTGCGGTGCACCTGAAGACGCCGATGCAGCGCTTCTGGCGCGACGCCCACGTCGGCCTCACCCACGCCATTCACGTGCCGGGCATGATCTACCATTCGGCCGCACTCACGCAGCTCGGCGGCGAGCCCCAGGGCGCATACCGCGCAATGATCTGATCCACCTACAACATTCGAGGAACAACTGACATGACAGAGTTACGTGGTCTCGGTTATCTGAGAGTTCAGACCCAGGACGTCGCACGGTGGCGCGAACTGCTCCTCGACGGCCTCGGCATGGCGGAGGGCTCCGGCCCGGAGCCGGACGGCTTCTACGCCCGCGTGGACGAGCGCCGCTCCCGCATCCAGGTGCTGCCGGGCGATTCGGACAAGGCACTGGCCGTGGGCTGGGAGGTGCGTGACGAGTTCGCGCTCCAGCGCGTGCGCGAAGCGGTCGAGAAGTCGGGCCGCGCGGTGGAGGTGCTCTCCCACAAGGAGGCCACCTACATCGACGCCGAAGGTGCCATCGCGTTCCAGGATCCGGCCGGCACCCGCGTCGAGGTGTTCTTCGGCCCGGTCCTCGATCACAGCCCGGTCGTCACCCGCTTCGCAGGTCGCTGGGTCACGGGCCGTCACGGCCTCGGCCACGTCGTGCTGCCGTCGGCGAACTTCGACGAGACCTACGAGTTCTACACGCAGATACTGGGATTCCTGCCGCGCGGCTCGATCCGTCTCGACGAGGACGGCCACGTCCGCGTGCGCTTCCTCGGCATCAACGAGCGTCATCACAGCCTCGCGTTGTGCCCCGCGCCGCCGAACGAAGAGCCCGGGCTCGTGCACCTGATGACCGAGGTCGACACCCTCGACGCAGTGGGTCAGGCCCTCGATCGGGTCAACCGCATGGACTTCTCGATCTCCTCGACGCTGGGCCGCCACACCAACGACAAGATGATCTCGTTCTACGTCCGCGCACCGGGCGGATGGGATCTCGAGTTCGGTACCGAAGGCATGCTGGTCGACGAACGGTTCTACACGTCCGAGGAGATCACCGCCGACGCGTACTGGGGCCACGACCAAACCGGCTCCGAGCCGCTGAAGGCGTTCGCACCGCCCGCCGGATAGCGCGGGTCAACGTACCCCGCAAGCACACTCGCTCAGAAGCGCGGGGGGCCGCCGGGCGGGGCGGGGGGGGATAAGCAGGGGCAGCCGGGTAAGTGGGTGCCCACGAAAAATAAAAAGAAAAAAAACCAACGCAAAACAGTAGGGGGAGGGGGGGGTGGGCCACG
>NZ_JBHWWX010000018.1:0-80286 GCF_042730335.1 Rhodococcus sp. NPDC060084 | reverse complement strand
TTTCGTGGGCTGGGTATTTTGTGATTATGATAATGTACCGGTGCGGTACGCCGCGGATATGGTGGCGATGTACCTCATTTAGTCTCCGGCGGTGACCCCCCCCGGTCCGAGGATCGGGTGGCTGCACGGTCAGTCCCGAGCGGTAGCGGGCGGTGAGAGTGCCGCTGCGAGTGCGGCGAAGCGCTCGTTGCCCGCGAGATCCTCGAGCAACACCGCCTTGCCGTGCTCGTCGGCGAGCGGAATCCGCCAGTTCGGGTACTCGTCGACGGTGCCCGGCTGGTTCTGACTGCGTCGTTCGCCCACAGCGTCTGCAAGCGAAAGCCCCAGCAGCACAGAAGGACTGGTCGCGATCAGGCGATGCAGCGACTGCACAGTGACCGCGTCGTCGGAGTCGTCCTCCGACACCGGGAACCCGTGTTCCCTCGCGAGCCGCAGCACCGCATCCCGTGCGACCGCTTCGTCGGCCAGTTCCGTCTCGAGGTCGCGTTCGAGCAGTCCGAGCGCCGACCGCAACGTGATGTGCTCGGCAGCAAGGTAACCGGACGTGGGCGGCAGGTCATGGGTCGTCACGGAGGTCAGGCACAGCCTGCGGTAGGTCTCGGGGGAGCGAGGGGTGTCGCCGTCCTTCTCGAACCACAGGATCGACGTGCCCGCGATTCCGCGCCGGGCCAGATACTCCTGCACCCACTCCTCGAACACACCGAGATCCTCGCCGATCACCACGGCATCGGCACGCTGCGCCTCGAGCGCGAGAATGCCGATCAGGGCCTCGTGGTCGCTCCGTACATAGGCGCCGTCCGCGGGGGAGAAGCCTTCCGGGACCCACCACGTACGGAACAATCCGAGGATGTGATCGACCCGGACACCTCCCGCGTGACGCAGTGCCGAGCGCACCACATCGCGGTACGGAAGGTAGCCCACCTCCGCGAGTCGGTCCGGCCGCCACGGTGGCTGATTCCAGTTCTGCCCGTTGCGATTGAAGTCGTCCGCGGGAGCGCCGCCCGTGACGCCCGAGGCGAGCACATCACCCAGGGTCCACGCGTCGGCGCCGTCCCGGCGCACACCGACCGCCAGGTCGTGAACGATCCCGATGTCGAGCCCGGCGGCGCGAGCGCTGTCCTGTGCGTCGGTGAGCTGCTCGTCGCACACCCACTGCAACCACCGATAGAAATCGATTCGGCCGGCAAGTCTCTCCCGGAGTTCGCCGACGCCCGGGGCGTCGGGGGACGGCGCGCGGGTGAGCCATTGCGACTTCCGGGAGCCGAACTTCTCGGCCAGCGCACACCACAGTGCGAAGTCGTCGAGCGCCGCTCCGCCCTGGGCGCAGAACGCGTCGAACCGTGCCTGCCGCGCGGGGCCGCGAGGCACCCGGTACACATGCTCGAGCATGTCCAGCTTCGCCCGGTACGTGGTGTCGCGGTCCAGTTGCGCCGCCTTCTTGTTCACCTTCGTGAAGCGGGCTGCGCTCTCGTCCAGCTTGGCGCGGTGCTTGCGCGGCAGATACGCGGTTTCGGGGATGTTCTCGACCCGCACGTACAGCGGGTCGACGAACCGGCGGGACGACGGGAGATAGGGCGACGGCTCGTGTGGCGGGACCGGCTCGGCGGCGTGCACCGGATTGACCAGGACGAAATCTCCGCCGTGCCCGCCGGTGACGGCCGCGAGGTCGGCGAGATCGGCGAAATCCCCGATACCCCACGAACGGCGTGACCGTACCGAATACAACTGCGCCGCAAGGCCCCAGCGTTGCTGTTGCAGGATTCGGTCGGCTGTCGCCAGTCGCACCGGCGTGACGACGAGTGTCGCCGTGCTCTCCACGTCGTTGCTGCGCGCGTGCAGCGTGTGCCAGCCGAGGGGCAGGCGGGGCACCGCGAAGGTGGCCCGGCCGACGAGCCGGTCGTCGACGAGACGTGGGTCCACCCAGACATCGAGTTGCTCGACGGCGACCTCACGGCCGTCCTCGTCGACCACCCACACCGACACCGGGTCGCCGTGCGGGACGTGGACGGGAAAGGTCCGCTGTTCGTTCTCCGTGACCACCAGGGACGGCGGCAGCATCTGCCGCCACGGCCGGTCGGGTACATCGGCGAGCGAGGCCGAGATCTGCTCGGGAGTGGCGGCGGGAACGTCCAGCGCTGCCAGGATCCGTTGCAGCGTGCGGTCCGAAACATCGTGCTCGTCGCCGTCCCAGCCGACGTAGGTCGTGGAGATCCCGTGATGGCCGGCCAGTTCTCGTAGATTTTCCGTCGACGTCACGATGTCGAATCATGCCAGCAAGCCGGGCCGGTCGCAGACGCAGACCCGGTAGCTGCTCGACGGTCAGTCGCCGAAGCCGTCGAACAGGGTGGGTTCGTCGGGGTTGTCGAACAGGGCGGGCTGGTCGGGCGGGAGCGGCTTCGAGCGGGGCGCACGCTGCTTCGGCTCGTCGCCCTGTCGCTCGAGGAGTTCGAGTGCGGCGGTGAGCGAGCGGCCGGTCAGCTCCCACTGGTGTGCCTTGGCGTCCGCCTCGGCCACGCCGTCGTCGTTCCCGGACGCCGCGCGCGCGAGTGCCTCACTCGCCCAGCCGACCTGCTGTTCGTTGCTCATGTCGAGGAACGCCTGCAGGTGCTCGGACTCCCAATCGCCGAGCGCAGCGACCGTCCTCGTGGGGATTTCGACCTTGCCGTCGAGGTGGAAGTCGCGCAGTGCCAGCAGTGGCAGCGGAAGATCTTCTTCTCCCGCGGGTGTCCACGGCGGATCCTCGAACGATTCGGGGACACACTCGTGGTCGGGTTCCTGTTCGCGCAACGGCATACCGCCGACGTGCGACGCGAACGCGTTGTCGACGGTTTCGAGGAACTGTGCGAGCCCGTCGAGTGCGGACACCAGGTGCGCGGGTACGAACGGTGACGCGGGCAGATGGTTCACCACGGCGAGACGGTCGTCGACGAGGACGAATTTCTGGTGGGGCCAGCGCCGATTGAGATCGGACACCACTTCCGCCGCCCGGGTGCGGCCGGTGATGGAATGGACGATCGGGGCGAACAGGTCGACCGACGCGCCACCCGGACCGACGCCGACGAACACCAGCACTCCGTCGATCTTGAGAATCAGATCGCCGTCCTCGTCCCAGGCGGGGCACTCGCCGATGCGGTCGTGCACGGTGGATTCGATCAGCTCGCGGATGTGGTCCTCGCTCACGGGTTCGACGGCGAGTTGGGAAAGCACCGCCGGGCGGCTCTCGGCCCGTGGCCCGGGCGGCTCGAACACCGGTGTGCGTCCCGCGCCGAACGTCTCGGACCGCAGGAACAACGGATGCGGCACGCCCCAGACCTCGCGCAGCGCACGGACGGACAGTTCGGCGAGCTGATCGGCCCACGCCAGCGGCCGGTCGATCCAGAACGCGGGGGATCCACCGTCTTCCGGGTCGTCGGCGCCACGCGACGGCGCGTGCAGCCCGAGTTCGAGCAGCAACGCCTCGTCCTCCGGGCGCAACCTGCGGTTGTCCGCGAGATGGGTGTTGGACGGCACCTCGCACCGCACCTGGTCTTCGTCCCATGCGTAGAACTGCACGCACGGCCCGGCGGGCCCGGCCGACTCCTCTGCGAGAGGCTCGAGTACCAGGCCGTCGCCGTCCTGCATGGCGGCGACGTGGTCGGCCAGTCGCGCGCGGAATTCCCGCCACGCCAGATCGACGTCGCGGTCGAAGCGGTTGTGCGCCTCGGCCATGTTCGGCCCCCCTTCCTTGCTCCGGTCCCTTCTCAGGGCTTCGACCCGTGCCAAAAAACACTAGTCGCCCCTACCGACACCGCGCTCGGCACACCGCACCGACCGCACCGCTCCTGGCCGGACCGGCGGGAATGGGAGACAGGCAACCCGACCGGTGCGCAACCGATGGTTGCACTGTAGTGAGGGAAGGGCTAGCGTGATGTGCAACCACCAGTTGCATATGGAGCATGTATGGACAGAAAACCGGTTGCCGTCGAACTCGCCCCGTTCGGGGCCGAGACAGGCTGGGGGACTGTCACTCCATGAGCGTGTCGGTCGACGACGATCTGTGGTCGGCGATAGGGGATCCGACCCGTCGGCGGTTGCTCGACCTGCTCCTGACGGAGGGCGAGGGCACCGCAACAGGTCTCAGCGAACATCTCCCCGTGACCCGGCAGGCCGTCGCAAAACATCTCGGTGTGCTGGACCGGGTCGGCTTGGTGCACGTCGCGCCTGCCGGGCGGGAACGCAAGTACCGGGTTGACGAGGTGCAACTCGCTCGCGCAGTCGCGCAGCTGTCCTCGGTGGGGTCGGGGTGGGATGCCAGGCTCCGGCGCATCAAGCGGGTCGCCGAGGCTCTCGAGCGTGAGACGGACCGGAACGGCACATCGCCGTGACGTGACGGAGACGCAACAACACCGGAAAGGAAGTACCCGAAATGGTAGACATCCTGCACAGGGTCGGGATCGAGGCGCCGGTGGCGCAGGTCTATGCCGCCCTGACCACCGCCGAGCGGCTTGCCGGCTGGTGGACGACCGACACCCGAGGTGACGGCGACGACGTCGGCGGCACGCTGCGATTCCGGTTCGGGGCCGGAGGATTCGACATGAAGGTCCTCGAACTCGATCCGGATACGCGGGTGCTCTGGGAGGTGATCGACGGACCCGAGGAATGGATCGGCACACACGTGTCCTGGGACCTCGAGCAGGTCGGCGACTACACCATCGTGCTGTTCGGCCATCGGGGCTGGAAGGAACCGGTGGAATTCATGCACCATTGCAGCACCAAGTGGGCACTGTTCTTGATGAGCCTGAAGTCGTTGATCGAAACCGGCACGGGCACTCCGGATCCCCACGACGTCAAGATCGACAACTGGAACTGACGTCTCTCTCGTCCCGTACGGCGCGGGTTCCTCGTCACCCCACCCTGATCCCCGTGGGAATCGTCAACCCAGGGCGCGGACGAACCGCCCGACCTCCGAGAGTGCGCGCGTCCCCTCGGGGACCACTCCGGCGGCAGCCTGGAACACGTGGATCTGCTTCTCCCAGACCTGCACTTCCGCCGGCACTCCGGCCGCTTCGAGGCGCTCGCCCATCAATCGGGCATCGGTGTAGACCATCTCTTCCGAGCCGGTCTGGATGAGCGCGGGCGGCATGCCTGTGAGGTCGAGGTCCACGGGCGACACCACGGGCGCGTAGCCCTCGCCCCCGCGGCTCTCGGCGCGCCGGACGAGGCCGAGAAGGACGGGGACGGCACGTCGCGGAAACAGGGCGCACCGGTACGAGTTCGGGTGATCGAGTTTGGGGAACGGGTCGAGGTCGGTGAGCGGCGACAACGCGACGGTGCCGGCCACCCGGCCGAGCCCGAGGCGCAGCGCCTCGTGTGCGACGGCGAATGTCAAGAAGCCGCCGGCAGAGTCGCCCGCGACGACGATCCGGTCGATGGGATATCCGCGGGAGAGCAACCACCGGAGGCCCGCGATCCCGTCCTCGACCGACCGGCGGATCGGATGGCGGGGCAGCATCCGGTAGCCCACCGACAGCACGGGCGCCTGCGTTGCCGACGAGATCCGGGAGACGAGATTGCGGTGGGTCGCGAGCCCGCAGCACAGGAACGCTCCGCCGTGGAGGTAGAGAACGGCCTGCTGGTCGCCCACGTTGCCGGTGTACAGGAATTCCGCGCGGCAGTCGGGCAATCGCACCTCGTGTCGACGGGTGCCCTGGACCGGACGAACCGAGAACGCGGCCCGGTCGACCAGCGACGCGGGCCACGGAAGCGACGGCGTGAACGCCCATGCCTCGATGAACGGCCGGACAGTGCGCCGGACGGACATCGACAGTGCACGGGACTGCAGACTCACCCCGGCGAACTCTCTGACGAGCGGCGGCCGGTCGGGGGACGGGATCGCTGCCGTGTTCGGTACTGCTGCCTTCGTTACTGCACTGCGCATGGTCGCCGGCACCTCCTTGTACCGCTGCACCCGTGCGGCGGTACCCGTCGCTCGGCGCCCGGCGATGCGCGTCCGGTTCGGAAACGTGCGAACCCCGGATTTTCCAGAGTACCCCCGACGTACGATGCCGTGTGACGTGCGTTACACGAGGGACTGGCGAAGGGGGCAGAGCCCGTGGGGATCATGCCGGTGACCGATTCGATCTTCTTGCTCGCAGAATCGAGAGAGCATCCGATGCACGTGGGATCGCTCGAAGTGTTCACTCCACCGGAGGGTGCGGGTCCGGACTACGTGTCCGACCTGTACGCGCAGTTCCTCGCGACCGAGGTGGTGGACGAGGCGTTCCGCAAACGCCCCGGGTATCCCGTGTCCAGCCTCGGCTACCTGTGGTGGTCGGTCGACGAGGAGGTCGATCTCGAATACCACGTCCGGCACTCGGCGCTTCCCGCGTCGGGACGGTCCACGGACCTGTTCGCCCTCGTGTCCCGGCTTCACGGCACTCTGCTCGACCGGCATCGGCCACTGTGGGAGATGTACCTCGTCGAGGGGCTCGAAGGTGGGCGGTTCGCGGTGTACACGAAACTGCACCATTCGCTGATGGACGGTGTGACGGGCCTTCGTCTGCTGCACCGCACGCTCGATCCCGATCCGGATTCCTCCGAGACGAGGGTTCCGTGGAACCTGCCGCATCACGAGCGCCCCACCACCGCGGCGACCGGCGAACAGGGCAACGGGCTGCTGTCCACACCGACCGCACTTGTCGGGGCGGTGCGGGGACTGGCCGGTGACGCGGTCGAAGCCGCCGCGGGCGTCTGGCGGGTCGCAAGCACCCTCGTGGGGCAGCGCAGCGTCGCGCTACCGTTCGAAGCCCCCCGGTCGATCTTCAACGTGCCGATCGGCGGCGCGCGGCGGTTCGCGTCGCGCTCGTGGCCGCTCGACCGCATCGCACGGGTGCACGACGCGGCGGACGCGACCGTCAACGACGTCGTGCTGGCCGTGTGTTCGGGTGCCCTCCGCGCGTTCCTGCTCGAACTCGACGCACTGCCCGAGGATCCCCTCGTCGCGATGGTGCCGGTCTCGTTGCGCACGGCCGACAGGATCGATGCGGGCGGGAACTCGGTGGGGGTGACGCTGTGCAATCTCGGAACCGATTCCCCCGACCCGGCCGAACGGCTTCGGGTGATTCGTGCCTCGATGAGCGAGGGGAAGGCGCTGTTCCGCGGGCTGACGCCGGTCGAGGCTCTGGTCTGGTCGGCGGCCAACATCGCTCCGCTCGGTCTGACACCCGTACCCGGCGTCGTGCGCTTCACGCCCCCGCCGTTCAACCTCATCATCTCCAATGTCCCCGGTCCGCGAGAACCGCTGTACTGGAAGGGAGCACGGCTGGACGGGGTGTACCCGACCTCCGTGGTGCTCGACGGGCAGGCCCTGAACATCACGGTCACCAACACCGACGGCTCGCTCGACGTGGGGATCGTCGGATGCCGCCGCACGCTTCCGAGTCTGCAACGGTTGCTCGGGCATATCGAGCAGTCGCTCACCGATCTCGAGGAAGCGTTCGGCGTGGTGTGAGACGCGTTCCGGCCGTGCGTCACCGGCCTTCGTGCAGCATCGACACCAGTTCGCGTTCGACGTCGACGAACGCAGGGTCGGTGAGGGTCCGTAGCGACCGAGGCCGCGGGAGCGGGACCCGGACCTGGTGACGGATGGTGGCCGGCCGGGCCGAGAGAACGAGGACGCGGTCGGAGAGCAGGATCGCCTCCCGGACGTCGTGGGTGATCATCAGCACCGTCCACCGGTCGCGGTCCCGGACGCCCTGTAGCCACAACTGCATGTCGGTGCGGGTGAGCGAGTCGAGGGCGCCGAACGGTTCGTCGAGCAGCAGTACATCGCGCCCCTGAAGGACGGTGCGGGCGAGTGCCGCTCGTTGCCGCATCCCGCCCGAGAGTTGACCCGGCCGCGCGTGTTCGAATCCGGAAAGTCCGAATGCGGGAAACAACGAGCGGGCCCGCTCCCGGGCCCGGCGTCGCGGGGTGCCCTGGACCTCGAGTCCGAGGGTGCAGTTGTCGAGGACGCTGCGCCAGGGAAACAGCAGATCCTTCTGTGGCATCAGCGCCACCCGGCCGGGTGCTGCGGGAGTTCCGCCGATGGAGACGGCGCCGGCGTCGGGCGTGTCGAGTCCGGCGATCACACCGAACAGCGTGGATTTGCCCGACCCGCTGGGTCCGATGACGGAGACGAACTCTCCGGCCGCCACGTCGAAGTCGATACCGTCGAGGACGGTGTTACCGCCGAACGACCGGCGTAGGCCGGTCACGGACACCGCGCTCACGGCCGGGTCTCCGGCGTCGATGCCCACGGCGCGACGAGTCGCTCCGCGGCGTAGGTGAGCAGATACAGGAGCAGAGAGACGGCCGCGGTGACGGCGACCGCCGCGAGCACCAGGTCGGTGCGGAAGGAGTTCTTCTGTGTCGCCATATAGATACCGAGTCCGGAAGTGGCACCGACATATTCGGCGAAGACTGCTCCGACCACCGCGTAGGTGATTCCGATACGCAACGACGTGAAGAAACGGGGCAGTGCCGAGGGGAGTCGCACGTACCTGAACTCCTGCCGGCGACTGGCGCCCATGCTTCGCATCAGCGCGCCGGCTTCCCGGTCGGCTGCCGCGAAACCCTCGATCAAACCGATCGTCATCGGGAAGAACGTGGCCAGGGCAATGACCAGGATCTTGGGCAGCAGACCGAATCCGAACCAGATGATCATCAACGGTGCGATCGCGATGATCGGGAGCGTCTGCGACACCACGAACAAGGGTACGAACGCGCGCCGCAGCCAGCCGGAGAAGTCCACCGCGACCGCGAGTATCCACGAGATCACCAACGACACGGCGAACCCGGCGAGGGTGACCTGCAAGGTCGCCGCGGCGTGGCCGGCGAGATCGGCGCGATGCGCCCATCCCTGCGTGAGAACCCGGCTGGGAGGGGGCAGGACCTGTGGCCGGATGCCGGTCGTCCGTACGTACCATTCCCACCCCGCGACCATCAGCACGGCCACGGTCGCGGCGGGCAGCAGGGCGTGCAGACGTCCGGCTGTGCCCCTCCGCCAAGTCTTTTCAGGGAGCAAGGTAGGCATCGGTGAAGTAGGCCGACCAGTCGGGCTCCTCGGTCAGTGTGGCGCCGTCCGCTCCGGCGAGCAGGCCCGCCTCGAACAGGAACCGGGAGTATCCCGACCAACGCTCGAGATCGAGTGTGCCGACCTGCCCGCTGTCGTCGCGCATGTAATCCGCCGACAACATCTGCTGACTCTCGAAAACGAGCGATTCGTCGGTGAACAAGCCGGGATCGGCGTCGATGAGGTGTTGCGCTCCGCGCTGCGGATCGTCCGCGGCTATCCGGTACCCCTGCTGCAGGGCCTGGATGAACGCCCGGGCGCTGTCGGGATGCTCCGACATCCAGGTCTCGTTGCCGTCGACCACGATCGAGTAGGCGTCGGGGAACCCGTAGTCGCTGTGCGCGAAGTACCGCATGGGCAGGCCGCGGTGTTGCGCCTCGAGGCCTTCCCAGGCGACATACGACACGGTGAAGTCGGCGGTACCGGAATACACCGCCTCGTACGCGGAGGTGCCCAGCACGACCGAGGTGAATTCCCCTGTGCCACCGTCGTTGCGGATCACCTGACTCAACGTTTCGTTGTCCCCGGGATCGCCGAACCCGGCATAGGTGAGACCGTCGAGGTCCCGGGGGGACTGCAGGTCGGCCCGGTCCGCCCGCACGCCGATCGCGGTCGCGCGGTGTTGTAGCGGGGCGAGGACGGTGACGGTGTCCGACCCCGCGGCGCGGGAGAACGTCGCCTGCGAGTGTGTCGAGATTCCGAACTCGGCGGCCCCGGCGTCGATCAGCAGATCCGGCGTGGTGTTGCTGTACGGCAGGATTTCGACGTCGAGTCCGGCCTGCTCGAACAGTCCTTCCCGAATGGCCACGTAGAGCCCGGTGTGGTTGGTGTTCGGAGTCCAGTCGAGGGCGAACCGGATGGTGCCGTCCGAGGCGGGATCGTTCGCGCACGCGGGCACGGTGGCCAGCGCGCCCAGAGCGACGAGCAAGACTCCGAGGCGGTGGCCGAGCCTCACGAACCGGGCCAGGGACGAGTGTCGAGGGCGTCGGCCCAGAACATGAGTTCGTACCGGGTGGCGATCGTGAACGCCTCGGCCATTGCCTCGCGGTCGCGGTCCGTGGCGGCTGCGCCCGCCGCGTCGACGAGTTCGCGGGCCGTCGTGGCCGATGCCCGGAACGCCTCGTCGTCGTATGCGGCCACCCACTGTGCGTACGGGTGTGCGGGATTCGCGGAGAGGACATCTGCCGCGTGAACTGCGAGGTCGCGGGCTACTTCGGCATAGATCCAGAAGCAGGGCAGCACGGCGGCGGCCCCCACCGGATACGGCGCGGTGGCGACAGTCGCCGTCAGATACGACACGTAGCCCAGGCACGCCGGGGAGTGTGTGATCGGCCCTGATGACGGGGGCAGCACGCCACCGGAGAGCAGGGTGTTGTGGAGAACGGATTCCTCGGTGGCCGCGGTGGCGGCACTCGTCGCCCAGAACGCCCCGGTGCCGGCGTCCGGCGACTTCGCGGAGAGCAGCGCGAGGGCCTTCGAGTAACCCGCGAGGTACAACGCGTCCTGCTCGATGTAGGTGCGGAACGCGTCGAGTGGCAGGGTTCCGTCACCCAGGCGACGCAGGAACTCCAGGTCGTCGATCGCGGCCCGGAGGGGACGCGTGTGGTCGTGGAGAAAGTCGGTGAAACGGCCCGGGGCCGGGGAACTGTGTGCAGGCACGGTCATGCCGAAACATCCCTTCGTCAGAATTACCTGATCAGGTTCGACGGGTGTGATCTCAGCCCCGCAAATGCGGAGCACCCCGTGTCGGTCTCCGCGACCATAGCACCAGTTGCCGGCGGCACGAAGCCCCCTGCCCCTGCAGTCCCATTCTGCTCAATTCGGACCAAACTCTCTGTATGTTAGTGGGACCGAGAACGACCGTTCGACGAAGGCGGGGATGTGCAGAAGTTCGAAACCAGTTGGCCCGCAATGTCGGAACTTCCCCGAATGCTCGCCGGCGCCGTCCGCTGCGAGCCGGAGGGGGTCGCGCTGACCCGGGGTTCGGTGGCAGTCACCTACCGCGAACTGCACCGTGAGGTCGAGGCACTGAATGCCGCGATGGGCGTTCTGCTCGGCCCGGCATCACTGGTCCCGATCGCGCTGGCCACCGTCCTACCCGAACTGTCCGAGACGCACACCGGAGAACTCCGTCGCGCTCTCGACGAACTCGTCTGCAGGCTCGTCGACCACGAGTCCTGCCCCCAGGCGTCCGCTTCCTGACCTCCCGTCCCACCCGGTCTCACCGGAGTCGGTCTGCCCGCGTAGCCGTGATTGGTACGTTGGCGAATGGTCGGGTCATCGGGAGGTCACGTGGACACTGCAACGCTCACCGTCGACTGCAAGTACGGGCAGGTACGCGGATACCGCGACGGCCCGGTGTTCTCGTGGAAGGGCATCCCGTACGCAGCGTCCACCGGGGGCGCCCGGCGTTTCCGCTCGTGCGAGCCACCCACACCGTGGGACGGCGTGCTCGACTGTGACAGATACGGGCCCATCGCTCCGCAGAGCCGCCAGAGCCCCATCCGCATCGAGCCGGGGATGACGATGGGGGAGGACTGCTTGTCCCTCAACATATGGGCGCCCGAACCCGACGGCCGAGCACGGCCCGTGATGGTGTGGATCCACGGCGGCGCGTACGTGCTGGGATATTCGGGGCAGAAGATCTACGACGGGCGCCTGCTGTGCGAGACCGGCGACGTGGTGGTGGTGACTCTCAACTACCGGCTCGGGCCTCTCGGGTTTCTCGACCTGTCGTCCTTTTCCACTGAGGAGACCACCTTCGAAAGCAACGTCGGACTGCGCGACCAGATCGCAGCGCTCGAATGGGTGCGAGACTGTATCGCAGGATTCGGCGGAGATCCGGACGACGTCACCTTGTTCGGGGAGTCCTCCGGAGGCGGTTCCGTCACCACCCTGATGACCGTCCCTCGAGCGGAAGGCCTCTTCCACAAGGCCATTGCGCAATCGCCTCCCGCTACCTCCGTCTACGGGCGCGAACGCGCCGCCATGGCTGCCGAGCGTTTCCTCGAGATTCTCGAACTACCGCGATCCCGCGTCGGGGAGTTGCTCACCATGCCCACCGATACGCTCGTCGAGGCATCGGAAATCCTCGTCGGCGAAGTGCCGACGAAGGTGCCCGGCACCCTGGCGATGACGCCCGTCGTAGACCGCGATCTGGTGCCGAAGTATCCGGTCGCCGCGTTCCAGAAGGGTCTGTCGCACCGCATTCCGCTCATCATCGGCTCCAACAAGGACGAACCGTCCATCTTCAGATTCATGAAGTCGCCTCTGATGCCGGTGAACGACACCGCGATCCAGGCAATGTTCAAGGCGCTCGCCGACGACCGGCCCGACCTCGAACCGGACCGCCTCGCCGATATCATCGCTGCATACCCGGACCTCACGAAAACCAGTGGCGCGCTCGCACTCTCGGGCGACGCGGGTTTCCGGATGCCGGTGGTCTGGGTTGCCGAGGCGCACAGCGTGCACTCTCCGACATGGGTGTATCGCTTCGATCACGCCACCCCGATCCTGCGCGCCGCGCGGATCGGCGCGGGCCATGCCACCGAATTGCCGTATGTGTTCGGTAATTTCGGAACGCTCGGGCGGGACCCCACGTTCTGGCTGGGCGGCAGGAAAGCGGCGTCGGAGGTGGCGGAACGTATCCGGCGGCGGTGGCTGGCGTTCGCACACCACGGTGTGCCGGCGGCGCTGGACGGATCCGCGCACTGGCCGCCCTACGAGCCGGAGCACAGGCTGACGCTGCTGCTCGACGCGCAGGACTCCGTCGTCGCCGACCCGGACGGTGCGTTGCGGCAGGCATGGGGCAGTCAGGTGATGGGCTTCAACTGACGCCGGGCCGTCCGGGTGCGGCGCCCGGCCGGTCAGTTGCGATATTCGGGGTGCTCCGCGACGAACTTCTCGACGTACGAGCACGACGTCCCGATCTTCAGACCTTCCTTGCGGGTCTCGTCGAGGGCGAACCGCACGATTTCTGCGGCGAGCCCCCGGCCCCGGAAGTTCGGGTCGGTGACGGTGTGGTCGAAGTCGCGCAGGTCGCCGCGCTGCGAGTAGTCGGCGTAGGCGGCGAGGGAGTCGCCCAGGTAGAGCGCGAAGCGGGACTGTTCGGGCAGATGCTCGACACGGGTGTCGGTGCTGCCGGACTCGGTGTGCTGTGTCATGTTCTCACCGTACCGCCGGAGTCACCGCGGGTCGGTCTCCACGACGAGCGCGTCGTCGTCCGTCAGTGCGACGAAGGGAATTGCGTTGTCGCGCATGTACCGCAGGCTTTTCTCGATGCCCTCGTCGCCCAGTGCGGACGCGCCGGCGTGCGGAACGACGGCATGATCGATCCATCCCAGACCATCCCAGACGACGTCCGTTCCGCACGCGGTGCGCACCTCCTCCGGATCGTCGGAGAACTCGATTCCCCGCAGCGACGGAGTCACCACGCAGGCACCGGCGCTGTACCCGGCGTACGCCAGTTCGTTGCTGCCGACGAGATCGGTGAGCACTGCGTCTGCGCCGCTACGCGCCAACTGCGCGCGCAGCACGAACGTGTTCCCACCGCGCACCCACACCGCTGCGAACCCGCGCAGCCGGGCACGCAGCGAGTCGGGGTCGCCGAGGTGGTCGCGCAGATCGATCTCCTCGGGGACGAATCCCCGCGAGCGAAGCGGTTCCCTCTCGCTCGTGACCGCGGAGCGGCGAGCGGCCGGCGGCCACGCGTCGGCCGCGTTGGCGATCACAGCGATGCGGCCCGGGGGACCGACCACGCGCAGGAATTTCGACGGGTCGGACCCGAGCCGGTACGACGAGAGGAACAGTCGCACGGGAATCAGATGGTGAAGGCGAGGTTCTCGACGAGGCGGCGCCCGACGGCGGTATCGCCACCGAGCGTGATCTCGTCGAGTCGGTCGACTGCGCGCACCCGTCCCCCCGCCAGTCGCACGAACAGACTCGAGTCCATCGCGATCGTCGTCGTCGGGGGGCCGGACAATTCGGGTACGGCCGTGGCGCGCCCGTCCACCTCCACGTGGATGGTGCGAGCGAGCGGTCCGCTCAGCTCGAGGGTGATGCGCGCGCCGTCGGGTGCCTTACCGAGTTTGCCGAACACGAACGGCACCGCACCGAAGATCTCGGCAGAACCCAGTTCGCCCCGCGGGCCGCCTTCGTCGCCGGGCGCACCGATCGCATCCCGGATGTCGAGTTCGTGGAGCCAGCAATCGAAGATGCGGATGCGCATGAAGCGCCCGTAGGTCGCCCGGCCCACCGGCGTGTCCGCGGGCGCCTCGAAATCCTCCTGCGTCATCGCCGACAGTTGCTCGGTGCGGTGCGCGACGATCTGCCGATACTGCGCGAGCACCTCCGAACCGGGCGTTCCACGCAGCGACTCGACCCAGTGTTCGTTGAAAGCACCGATCTCGTTGCGCACGTGGGCGAGCGCATGCACGTCGATGTTCACGTGCGGCGCCTCGATCCCGGCCAGCATCGACTCGGTGCCGATCAGGTGAGCGACGATGTCCTTGACCGTCCAGCCCGGAAGATTCGTCGGCGTGAACCACCCGTCGCTGTCCAGGGCGGCCAGCAGCGAGTCGATCACCGCGAATTCTTCGAGCAGGAGCGGCCGGATGGTGTCGACGGGAAAATCGACTGCGGTGCTGCCCGGTTGTGACGTCATGAGTTCTCCTCGGAGGCGAGACGGTCGAGTCCTGCGCGAATTGCCGCCGCGGTGGCGTCCGGATTCTGGGCTCGCCGGCGGACCAGGCCGACGCCGAGGCGAATACGGTCACCCTTCCTGCGGGGAATCACGTGCAGGTGCGTGTGGAAAACGGCCTGGAACGCGGCGCGGCCGTCGTTGAGTACCAGGTTGGTGCCGTCGGTGGTGAGATCCGAGCGGCTGAGTGCGCGCGAGAGACGATGTCCGGCGCGGAACATCGAGGCACCGAGTTCGGGTTCGAGGTTCTCGAGCCGGGAGACGTGCTCACGCGGCACGACGAGTACGTGTCCCCGCGCAACCGGGCGGGCGTCGAGGAAGGCGACCACATCGTCGTCCTCGTAGACCCGCGCGGCCCGTGCGGACCCTGCCACTATGTCGCAGAACACACAGGAACCCATCGCGTCACTCTAGCGTCCCCGCAGCAGCCACCAGACCGGGCAGCCCCACCGCTGCCGTGGTCCGCCAGACCGCCTCGACCCGGGACGACAACTCGGTGTCCTGGGGGTTGATCTCGACGACCGGAACGCCGTGGCGGTCGGCCAACTCGGGCAGCTCCGCCGCCGGGTACACGATCCCCGAGGTGCCGACGACGAGCAGCACATCCGCGACGCGCAGGGCGGCGACTGCCGCGTCCCAGGGTTGCCGGGGCAGCATCTCGCCGAACCAGACGACCCCCGGGCGGCCGGCTCCTCCGCACGTGTCACACGTGGGGGGCGCGATGCGCTCGAGGGGTTCGCCGGGCGGTGCGGGCAGGTCCATCGGGCGCTCGCACTCGCTGCACCGGGGTTCGAAGAGGCTGCCGTGGAGGTGCGCGAGAACGGTGCTGCCGGCGCGCTCGTGCAGGTCGTCGACGTTCTGGGTCACGATCGCGAGCTTTGTGGTGCGTCCCCATTCGGCGAGCGCGTGATGACCGGCGTTGGGAGCGACGTTGCGTACGAGCGCGACCCGCCACTGGTACCACGCCCACACCGCGTCCGGATCGGCTTTCCAGGCCTCGGGGGTTGCGAGGGCAGCAGCATCGAAGTTCTCCCACAACCCCGTCTGCGCGTCACGGAAGGTGGGCACGCCGCTCTCGGCGGACATTCCGGCGCCCGAGAGCACCGCTACGCGGCGCGCGCCGCGGGTGAGATCGAGGACCGCGGCAGGAACATGCATGGAGTCAGGGTAGAAGAGTGCCCGGGCCTCCGGACGGATTCCCGGCACTGCCTGGATCGGTGGGAGCGCGGACGCAGCGGGAACACGGCGACTCCGGGTCGTCGAGGACCAGGCCGCAGTCGGGGCAGACGAGGTGCAGCAGGCAGGCCGGCTCGCCCCCGTCGTCCTCCCTCGGTACACCGGTCATTGCAGGGCGTCTCTTTCCTGTCAGTGCTTCTTCTGATGCGTCAGTGTTCTCTCAGATAATCGGCGAGTACCCGCGCGCCGCTGTGCTCGACGTCGCGTGTGGCGGTGAGCAGCACGAGTGCCCGTCCGTCCGCCTGCTCGTCGAGACGGGCGATGGCGTCGCCGGCCGCAGGAGATGCCAACTCCGTGCGGTAGCGGTCGCGGAATTCCGTGAACAGAGAGGTGTCGTGGGAATACCACTTGCGAAGATCTGTCGAGGGAGCGAGGTTCTGGGCCCATTCGTCGTAGTGGAAGGCGTCCCGTCGGAGGCCCCGTGGCCAGAGACGGTCCACGAGAACCCGGAACGGCTCCTCGTCGGCGGGGTGGTCGTAGACCCGTTCGACGGTGACCGTGCGGTGTGGCATGGCGTTTCCTTTCCGCGTCGTGCGCTCACAGAATGTGCGGCAACCTTGTGAAGTGAGGTGTGTCACATTCTTGCATCATCTTGCTGTTCGGACTCGATTCAGACGATTCGTGCAAGTTGCAGGTCGCGTGCCGTCCCGGTAGGCCTGCATAGAGTCACCACGAGTGCAGGCCGTCACATGGCCCGATCGCACGCACATCTCGCCGCCGATCGCGGCGCCGCGCACTTCATCGACGCAGGAGTCAGAGAAATTGAGTACCGAAGGATCGAATACGGGGAGCGGAGCGCACCGCCGTCCGACCGTCGGCGTGGTTCGTGAAACCCACGGCGGTGAGCGGCGTGTCGCGCTTGTTCCGAAGATCGTGCCGTCGCTGATCGCCAAGGGCCTCGACGTGATCGTCGAAGCCGGTGCGGGTCTCGGCGCCCTCATACCCGACGCCGCTTACAAGGAAGCGGGCGCTCAGATCGGCGACGCCTGGTCGTCCGACGTGGTCGTCAAGGTCGCACCACCCACCGACGCGGAGATCGCCCGGCTCGGCTCGGGACGCCGGCTCATCGGTTTCCTCGCGCCGCGCAACGCCGACAACCAGATCGGTGCGCTCGCTGCTGCCGGTGTCGAGGCGTACGCCGTCGAGGCCATCCCGCGCATCTCCCGCGCCCAGGTCATGGACGCACTGTCGTCCCAGGCCAATGTGGCCGGCTACAAGGCTGTCCTGGTCGCCGCGAACGAATCCACGCGGTTCTTCCCGATGCTCACCACCGCGGCGGGCACCGTCAAGCCCGCCACGGTGCTGGTGCTCGGCGTGGGCGTCGCCGGCCTGCAGGCACTCGCGACCGCCAAACGGCTCGGCGGCCGGACCACCGGCTACGACGTCCGCCCCGAGGTCGCAGATCAGGTGCGCTCGGTCGGTTCCCAGTGGCTCGACCTCGGCATCGACGCCGCGGGCGAGGGCGGATACGCCCGTGAACTCAGCGACGACGAGCGTGCCCAGCAGCAGCAGGCGCTCGAGGATGCCATCAAGGGCTTCGATGTCGTCATCACCACCGCGCTGGTGCCCGGCCGTCCCGCTCCGCGCCTGGTGACCGCCGCGGCCGTGGAGGGAATGCGGCCGGGCTCGGTCATCGTCGACCTCGCCGGCGAAACCGGCGGCAACTGCGAGCTCACCGAACCGGGGCAGACCGTCGTCAAGCACGGAGTGACCATCTGCTCGCCGCTGAATCTTCCCGCGACGATGCCGGAGCACGCGTCAGAGCTGTACTCGAAGAACGTTGCGGCCTTGCTCGAGCTCATGCTCGACGAGAACGGCACGCCGGCCCCGGACTTCTCGGACGAGATTCTCGCCGAGGCGTGCGTGACCCGCTCGAAGGAGACCCCCTAGATGTACAACGAACTGTTGGCGAACATCGCGATCCTGGTTCTGTCCGGGTTCGTCGGTTTCGCAGTGATTTCCAAAGTCCCGAACACCCTGCACACCCCATTGATGTCCGGCACCAACGCCATTCACGGAATCGTCGTGCTCGGCGCCCTCGTGGTGCTCGGTCACCTCCCGGCCGACGCGCCGTGGAGCATCAAGGTCATCTTGTTCGTGGCGCTCGTGTTCGGCACGCTCAACGTGGTCGGCGGCTTCGTCGTGACCGACCGCATGCTCGCAATGTTCAAGCCCAAGAAGGACTCCGGCAAGGCTGCCGCGACCAAGGGAGCCGACGCCCGATGAGCTACCTCGTGTCAATCCTCTACATCATCGCCTTCGGCATGTTCATCTACGGTCTGATGGGCCTGACCGGCCCGAAGACCGCGGTGCGCGGCAACTACATCGCCGCGGTGGGCATGCTGCTCGCCATCGTCGCCACCCTCATCGACATTCGTGACACCGGCAACTGGATCATCATCGCCGCCGGCCTGATCGTCGGTGTCGTGCTGGGTGTCCCGCCGGCGTTGCGTACCAAGATGACTGCGATGCCGCAGTTGGTCGCCATGTTCAACGGCGTCGGCGGCGGCACCGTCGCGCTCATCGCCTGGGCGGAGTTCCTCGACACCGACGGCTTCACCCGGATCGACGGCTCGCCCACCGTTCACATCGTCATCGGTTCGCTCTTCGCCGCGATCGTGGGCTCGATCTCCTTCTGGGGGTCGATCGTCGCGTACGTCAAGCTTCAGGAACTCCTGAACAAGAGCGTCGAGAAGAAGCTCGTCGGAGGCGCGAAGCTGTTCCAGATCGCCAACGTTCTTCTCGCCGTGGCGTCGCTGGCGATTGCCGTCTACATCGGAATCAACGCCGATCCCGCGAACGATCCCACTGCGGGCATCTGGATTCTCGGATTGCTGGTCGTCGCCGGCCTGATGGGTCTGTTCGTCGTGCTGCCGATCGGCGGCGCCGACATGCCGGTCGTCATCTCGCTGCTCAACGCCCTGACCGGTCTGTCCGCCGCGGCTGCGGGCCTCGCACTGAACAACACCGCGATGATCGTCGCGGGCATGATCGTCGGCGCCTCCGGCACGATCCTCACCAACCTCATGGCCAAGGCCATGAACCGCTCGATCCCCGCGATCGTGTTCGGGTCGTTCGGCGGTGACGGCGGAGCGGCCGGCGTCGCCGGTGCAACCGGCGGCACCGTCAAGGCGACCTCCTCGTCCGACGCGGCGATCCAGATGGCCTACGCCAACCAGGTCATCGTGGTGCCCGGCTACGGTCTCGCCGTGGCGCAGGCACAGCACGCGGTCAAGGAGATGGCATCGCTGCTCGAAGAACGCGGTGTCGAGGTCAAGTACGCGATCCATCCCGTCGCGGGACGGATGCCGGGTCACATGAACGTCCTGCTCGCCGAAGCCGAGGTGTCCTACGACGCGCTCAAGGAGATGGACGACATCAACGGTGAGTTCAACCGCACCGATGTCACCATCGTCATCGGCGCGAACGACGTCACCAACCCGGCCGCGCGGCACGACTCGTCCAGCCCGATCTACGGAATGCCGATCCTGAACGTGGATCAGTCGAAGTCCGTCATCGTGCTCAAGCGGTCGATGAGTTCCGGCTACGCGGGTATCGACAACCCGCTGTTCACGGCGGACAACACCTCGATGTTGTTCGGCGACGCGAAGAAGATGGTCGCCGAGGTCACCGAAGAGCTGAAGGCTCTCTGACCCCTCGCTTCCACCCGGCGCCCACGCGGATCACCGCGTGGGCGCCGGTGTCGTCGGGGCCGTGAGCACCGGGGCGAGCAGCGCCGCGACGAGTACGCAGACGAGCGGCACCGCCATCGCCGTGGTGAGAGACGTCGCCTCGGACACCCATCCGATACAGGCCGGTCCCGCCAGGAACCCGAGATAGCCCAGACCCACGACGCGGGACATGTCCGCACCGGGCGACCCGGAGTCGAGATTGCCTGCCGCGGTGAACAGCTGGGGTACGGCACCGGACAGTCCGAGACCGAAGAGCGCCCACCCGGCGAGCGTCAGGGGGAGAACCGGCGACGCCATCACCGTACCCATGCCGACGGCCGCCATCAGCGTTCCGTACCGGATCACGCCGGCGCTGCCGATACGCGCGCTCACCCGGTCGGCGACGAACCTGCCGAGCGTCATCGTCGCGGAGAACGCCCCGAACGCGAGCGCGGCCACCGACGCCGGACTGTCGAGTCGCTCCTGGACCTGGAGGGCACTCCAGTCGTTGGCGACCCCTTCGCAGAGCATCAGCGCGAACGCGACACCACCGAGCAGCACGACCCGCCGGGAATAGCCGCCGCGTCGCCCGGACGGCGACCGGCGAGGAACGGGCGTGGTGCGCACGAGATGCCGCCCGGCCCATGCGACCAGGCATACCGCCACTCCTCCCGCCGCCGCAAGCGTGACGGGAGGACTCACCTCCATCGCGAGGGTGGCCGCACCCACCAGCGACCCGGCGATGCCCCCGGCGGAGAACACTCCGTGAAACGCCGACATGATCGGCCGTTCGTACCGTTGCTCGAGCACCACGGCCTGCGAGTTCATCGAGACGTCGAGTGCGCCGTTCGCCAGCCCGAAGACCGCGAGGGCCAGGCCGAGTTGCCACGGCGCGGTCGCGAGTCCCGGCCCGACGGCCACGACCGCCAGCGCGAGCGCCGACACGATCGTCGTGCGGTGGCTGCCGAATCGGTCGGCGAGCCGTCCCGTCACCTGCATTCCGCACAGCGCACCCGCCGCGAGCAGCAGCAACAGCGATCCGAGAGTCGCGTACCCCGTCCCGACCCGCTCCAGGATCACCGGGATGTGCACCACCCACATGGCGAGCAGGAACCCGTTCACGCCGAACACCGTGAACACCGCGACGCGCGCGCGGGCGAGCCGGGCGTTCTTCCGCACAGAATCGGTCACGCGGGCACGGTACCGATTTCGGCTCCCGAAGCCGGGCAACGGCTCGTTACGCGCCGCCGAGCAGCGCGGGCACCGGGTCTCCGAGGAAACGGCCGATCGCGGCGAGCGCCCGGCCGGCCTGCTCACCGTCGACGAGGCGATGGTCGAACGAGAGCGACAGGCTCGCGACCTTGCGGACGGCGAGTGCGCCGTCGATCACCCACGGACGATCCGCGATGGCGCCGACCGCGAGGATCGCCGCTTCGCCCGGGTTGAGGATCGGTGTGCCCGCCTCGATGCCGAAGACACCGATGTTCGTGACGGACACCGTGGAACCGGTCAACTCGGCCGGCGTCGCCCGGCCGGTCCGGGCGCGATCGGCGGCGTCGGCGATCGCACCCGCGAGGTCCGGGAGCGCTAGATGCCGGGCGTCGCGCACGACCGGGACCTTCAGCCCGTCCGGCGTGGCGGCGGCGATCCCGAGATGGATGTCGTGGTGGACGACTATCTCCTGGGCGGCGTCGTCCCACCGTGAGTTGAGCGACGGTTCCTCGGAGACCGCGCGCATCAATGCCCGGGCAACGACGGTCAGCGCGGTGAGGTGACGGCCGTCGAACGCAGGTTCGCCGCGCAATCGCGTCACGAGGTCGACTGTGGCCGTCACATCGCAGGTGAGGAACACCGTCGCGTGCGGTGCGGTGAACGCGCTGCGGGTCACAGCGTCGGCCGTGCGTTTGCGGACACCGCGGATCGGCACCCGGCTGGTGGCCGACGCGGGTCGCATTGTGTCCGTCTCGGTGTGCCCGGCATCGGGTCCTGCCGCGCGCCGGACATCGTCCCGGGTGATCGCCCCTCCCTGCCCGGAGCCCTCGACCTCCGCGAGATCCACCCCGAGCAGGGCCGCCTCCCGGCGCGCGCCCGGTTTCGCGTCCGGGCGGTGCGCGGGCGCGCCGGTGGTGCTCGACGAGGTCCCGGCAGAGTTGGTCCGTGTCGCGCGCCGGCTGACGGGTGCGGCGCCCGGGCCGTAGCCGACCAGCACCGCCGGACGCGCTTCGGCGGGCGCCTCGTCGGACGCCGGGGACGCCGCGGGTTGTGCGCCGTCCGACGGCTCCGCGCCGACCGCGATCCGCAACAGCGGGCTGCCCACGGGGATCGTCTGGCCCGGTGCGACGAGGAGTTCGGCGACCGTGCCGGCATGTGGCGACGGCAACTCGACGGTCGCCTTCGCCGTCTCCACCTCGCCGATGACCTGATTGAGCTCGAGGCGGTCGCCGATCTGCACCGACCACGACACCCACTCGGCCTCGGTGAGTCCCTCCCCGAGATCGGGCAGGCGGAACTCCTCGACGGACTGTGACATCGCCACTCCCTTCGTCATGCCGCGAGTGCGCGATCCACCGCATCGAGGATGCGGTCCGGGTCCGGCCGGTGGTGGGATTCGAGTTTTGCCGGCGGGTACGGAATGTCGAATCCGCCGACGCGGAGGACCGGCGCTTCGAGTTGGTAGAAGCAACGCTCGGCGGTCCGGGCGGCGATCTCGGCGCCGATCCCGCAGAACACCGGCGCCTCCTGCAGCACCACGAGGCGTCCGGTGCGGCGCACCGACGCTTCGACGGTGTCGAAATCGATGGGCGAGAGCGACCGCAGATCGATCACCTCGAGTGACCGGCCCTCGGCCGCAGCGATGTCCGCAGCCTGCAGGGCGGCGGGCACCATCGCGCCGAAAGTGACCACGGTGACGTCGCTTCCGGCTCGCAGGATGCGCGCACGGTCGAGGGGAAGATCGGGTCCGGTGTCCACATCGACCTCGCCGCGTTCCCAGTACCGGTGTTTCGGTTCGAGGAAGACCACGGGGTCGTCGAGCGCGACAGCCTGCTGAATCATCCAGTACGCGTCGGACGGGCTGCCCGGACTGACCACCCGGAGACCGGCGGTGTGGGCGAAATATGCCTCGGGCGATTCCGAATGGTGCTCGACCGCGCCGATGCCGCCGCCGTAGGGGATGCGGATGGTCAGTGGCGCGGTGACCGCTCCCGCGGTGCGGTAACGGATTTTCGCCACCTGCGAGACGATCTGGTCGAACGCGGGGTAGACGAATCCGTCGAACTGGATTTCGCACACCGGGCGGTAGCCGCGCAGGGCCATCCCGAATGCCGTTCCCACGATGCCGGATTCGGCCAGAGGAGTGTCCATCACTCGCGCTTCACCGAAATCCTTCTGCAAGGTGTCGGTGACCCGGAAGACGCCGCCGAGCCTGCCCACGTCCTCGCCCATCAGAATTACTTTCCGGTCCTGGTCGAGTGCGCGGCGCAAGCCGGCGTTGAGTGCCGCGCCGAGCGCCATCGTCGTGGTGGTCATCGCACTGCCTCCTCGTCGGCGCCGGTGAAACTCGCGAGATAGTCGGTGTAACCGGCACGTTCGTCCGCGAGCAGCGCATGGTCGGTGGCGTAGACATGGTCGAACATCGTCAGCGGATGCGGGTCGGGCAGTTCGAGCGTGCCGCGCCGCAACCGCGTCGCCGCGTCCTGCGCGGTCGTGTCCACGTCGTCGAAGAATGCCCGATCGGCAAGGTTTTCGCGTTCGAGGAGACGTCGCATGCGGTCCAGCGGATCGCGTACCTTCCACGCTTCGAGGTCTGCGGGTGTGCGGTACCTGCTCGGATCGTCCGATGTGGTGTGCGGTCCCATCCGGTAGGTGAGCGCTTCGACGAAGAACGGTCCGGAGCCTTCGCGCGCGTGCCGGGCGGCTTGCCGGGTGACCGCGAGAACGGCGAGGACGTCGTTGCCGTCGACCTGCACGGCGGGCATTCCGAAGCCCGCGGCGCGCTGTGCGAGCGGCACCGGGCTCTGCATCTGCGTGGGGGCACTGATCGCCCAGTGGTTGTTCTGGCAGAAGAAGACGACGCCGGCGCCCCAGCCGACCGCGAATCCGAGCGCCTCCGACAGGTCGCCCTGGCTCGTCGCGCCGTCGCCGAAATACACGATCGTGGCGATGTCGGCGCCGTCGAGCTTGGCTCCCATGGCGTAGCCCGTCGCGTGCAAGCCCTGTGCCCCGACGACGATGGCGGGATTGGTCGTGTTGACGGTGGCCGGGTCCCATCCCGAGTGGGCACAGCCGCGCCACAGGGCGGTCATGTCGGCGGGATCGACACCACGACACCAGGCGACGGCGTGCTCGCGGTAGCTCGTGAAGACGTAGTCGTCGGTTTCCAGTGCCCGGGCCGACCCGACTTGTGCGGCCTCCTGGCCCGTCATCGGCGCCCAGAGGCCGAGTTCGCCCTGGCGCTGCAGCGCGATCGCCTCGTTGTCGAGCCGGCGGACGACGACCAGGTCGCGGTAGAGGTCGCGGAGTCGGGCGGGTCCGATATCGGCGACCAGTCCGCTGTAAGCGGGGTTGTGGACGCGTTGCCCGTCGGGCTGGATCAACTGGACCGGGTGGGTCGTGGGTGCAACCATCGGGTCACCTCGTGGGTGCTGTCCGGGTGAGCCGGGTGGGCCGCGCCGGAATGTGAGTGGTGTACCTCACATGATCCACTTCTGGGACGAGTGCGCAATCGATGCGTCGCGCAGTGTGCAGGAAGCACGGTCGCCGGGCGGTTCGGGGTGGCACACTGCGAAGAATGACCAGTCTGGACGGGACGGACGCACGTTTGCTGCTCGAACTCGCTCGTACGCCGAGAGCAACCGGGGTGGAGTTGTCGCAGCGACTCGGACTCTCGCGCAACACGGTTCAGGCGCGGCTGAGCCGGTGGGAGTCGGAAGGGGTCCTCGCCTCGTTCGATCGCCGCGTCGACCCCGTCGCGCTCGGGTACCCGCTCGCGGCCTATGTCGCCACCCAGGTCGATCAGCACCGGCTCGACGCGGTCGTCGAGGAGTTGGCACAGATCCCCGAGGTCACCGAGGTGTACGGGGTGACCGGTCCGATCGACCTGTCGGTGAAGATCGTGGCGCGCGACGCCGACGATCTCTATCGGCTGGCGGAGCGGATTCTCGGGATTCCGGGCGTCGAGCGCACCGACATGTCGCTCGTGATGCGCGAACTCGTCCCGCAGCGCACCGAGCCGCTCCTTCGGCGTGCGGCCGGAGCCCGATAGCGTCGGCGGTGCGCTGCGCGCCGGTGACCCTACGTGGCGGTCGAGGTGACCAGTTGCATGACCGCTTTGCGGATCTGTTCGGGAATCGGCACCGGCCGCCGCGTCTGCATGTCGATGTACACGTGCACGAAACGGCCTGTCGCGGCGGGCTGCAACGAGCCTTCCGACTCGCGGAAGATGGCGAGCGAATAGGTGACCGACTGCGTACCGAGGCGCTCCACCGCGAGACCGACCTGGAGCCGGTCGGGGAACGACAGCTCGGCGAGGTAGCGGCACGAGGTCTCCGCAACCACACCGATCGCGTCGAGTTCCCGGATGTCGACCCCGGTCGTGGCCATGAGCCAGCCGTTCACCGCGGAGTCGAAGTACGAGTAGTAGGTGACGTTGTTGACGTGGCCGTAGTGGTCGTTGTCGGCCCACCGTGTCTGCATGGGCCAGAGCACCGGGAAGTGCTCCGGATCAGGTTGTGCGGCGGGTCTCGTCGGCTGACTGTTGCTCACTCCTCGACGATAGTGCTCCCCGGACGGCAAGTCCGATCAACAGCGCCCAGAATGCAGAACCGACGCCGAATATCGACAATCCGGATGCCGCGACCAGGAACGTGACGACCGCGGCCTCGCGATCGTGCAGGTCTCGGAGGGCGGCGGATAGTGCGCCGCCGAGGGTGGCCAGCAGCGCCAGCCCCGCCACGGTTTCGACGACTCCTGCGGGTGCGAGCGCCACCAGAGCGGCAAGGCCGGCCGAGCACAGGGCGAGCACCAGGTACGACCAGCCCGCGGACCACGCGGCCACCCAGCGGCGCTGCGGGTCGGGATCCGCGTCGGGTGCGGCGGCGAGTGCGGCACTGATGGCTGCCAGGTTGACGGCGTGGCCACCTGCGGGAGCACCGATCACCGTGCCGAGGCCGGTCACCGTCATCACCGCGCGCCACGGCGTCCGGTACCCGAACGAGTTCAGCACCGCGGTGCCGGGAATGTTCTGCGAGGCCATCGTCACGATGTAGAGCGGCAGCGCGATTCCCAGCAGTGCCTGCCACGTCCAGGCCGGTGCCGTGAAGTCGAGACGGGGAGCGAGGTCGGTGGGCGCGACGGCGGTCCCGGTACGGACGAGGTGCACGACGATCACCACCGTCGCCGCTGCGAACGCGCCCGGCACCGCCCATCGGGGCCGCACGCGTTGCAGGATCAGCCAGACCAGCGCTACCGGTGCGATGACCGCGGGGGAGTCGGCCAGTGCGGTGACCGGCGCCAGGCACAGCGGGACGAGGATGCCCGCGAGCATCGCCTGCGCGAGGGACGTGGGAATGGACGAGATCAGTCGTCCGAGCGTCGGCCAGAGTCCGGTCAGCACGACCGCCACGCCGACGACGACGAACGCGCCCACCGCCGCGGGCCAGCCTCCCACCACGACACCGGTACCCGCGAGCAGTGCCGCGCCGGGCGTCGACCACGCCAGCGTGATCGGAGTGCGATACCGGCGCGACAGCCAGAGGATGCCGGCACCCTGGGTCAGGCACAGTGCGGCCAGGCCCGAGGCGGCCTCTGCAGGGGAGGCGCCGACCGCGCGCAGGCCGGTGAGCACGACGGCGAACGAACTGGTGAAACCGACGAGTGCGGTCACGATTCCCGCTGTGACGGGCCGCGATATCGGTGACGTGCCGCCGGTCGGCGTCGCTGCGGCGTTCGGCGGGGATTCGGTCACGGAGCGGCATTCTGCCGGATCGCGCGTGGGTGATGCGGAGCGCTCGTGTTCCGTGCCAGGATCGAGACATGCCCGACACCAACGTGCTCATCTCGGCGTCCGACCTGGCGCACCTGATCGACATCGGGAAGCCTCCGGTGCTGCTCGATGTGAGGTGGGCACTCGGGGACTCCCACGGCATCGACCGGTACCACCGGGGGCACATCCCCGGAGCGGTCTACGTCGACCTCGATTCGGAGCTGGCGGATCCGCCCTCCCTGGAACGCGGCCGCCATCCGCTCCCCGATATCGGTCGCCTGCAGGACGCGGCACGACGCTGGGGCATCTCCGACGGTGATCCGGTGGTCGCCTACGACGCGTCCGGAGGACTCGCGGCCGCTCGCGCGTGGTGGTTGCTTCGCTGGGCGGGGCTCACGGACGTCCGTCTGCTCGACGGTGGGTTGTCGGCGTGGACCGCGGGCGGCCACGAGGTGGCCGCGGGTCCCGGGGAACGCCCTCATCCGGGGACGGTGTCGTTGAGTCCGGGGCACCTGCCGACTGTCGGCCCGGACGAAGTCGCGCGTTTCCCTTCGCACGGAGTTCTGCTCGACGCGCGGTCGTCGGCCCGGTTCCGTGGCGACGAAGAACCCGTCGATCGCCGGGCGGGACACGTTCCGGGCGCGGTCAGTGCGCCCACCACGGAGAATCTTCGCGACGACGGGTCGTTCCGCCCGCCGGATCAGCTCGCGGCGCGTTTCGAAAGGCTCGGTGTCACCGGCGGCGACGTCGCCGTCTACTGCGGTTCGGGCATCAACGCGGCCCACGAGATCGCGGCACTGGCGATCGTCGGGATCGACGCGGCCCTGTATCCGGGTTCGTGGTCGCAGTGGGCGGCCGATCCTCGGCGGCCCGTGGCGACCGGCTAGATCCCGGGCGTAGGGGGCGGCACGACGGATCCGCACGCACGTTCCATTGTTCCAACTTCTGTGTAAATTCGGAACAATGACGCATTTCGTACGGAGAAGTGTTGCCTTGTCCCTGAGTGCGGCAGCCGTCGCGGCTGCGGTCGCCGGAGCGCCGGCCGTGTCGGCAGCGCCCGCGGCACCCGCGCCGTCGGCCTGTGTGTCCACGGTCCCCACCGCCGACATCGCTGCGCTCACGGACCCCGCCGGGATCGAGACCTTCGACGACGCCAGGTCCCGTATCGCCGCGTTGCGGGAGGTGCTCACTCGTAGCGACGACTACCGCGGCACCTTCGTCCTCGCATTCGACGAGATTCTCGCGCTCACGGAGCCGACTCTGGACTCCGGCATCTACGACGACCCGGCGTGGGCGAATGCGCTGGCGGTCGAGGTGGTGCGGCTGTATCTGGCGAATCTGCACGAGCACGTCACCGGCGGTACCCCGGCGGCGCATTGGGCGGAGGCACTCGCCGAGACCGAGCGGTGTGACCGCAGCCCGGGCCGCGTCCTGGTCGGCGCCGTCGTCGCACACCTGGTGATCGATTTCCCCGAGGCGCTCGTGACCATCGGATCCACGCCCGAGCACACCCGGGACTTCTACACCTTCGGTGGTGCCCTTGTCGATGCCGCGCCCGTCATCGCCGACGAGTTCGAGGTCACCTACGGCACCGATCTGCGTCCGTTCTTCACCGGGTGGTTCGTCGGTGATCTGCTGGGCGAGACGGAGACGACCACCTTCATGTTCCAGTCGGCGCGAACAGGGGCGTGGGTCAACAACTTCGGACTCCAGAACCCCGACACCCACGACCTCACCCGGCAAGGGATGAACGTGGCCTTCGAGGCGGCGAACGTCGTGCTCGACGGGCTCGAAGCAGTCGGCACCATCTGAGCGACCGCGCCCGGGTCACGGCCGCCGAGGGTGGGCGGTGGTGGTCAGGACCGTGAGTACTCGGACGCGCGCCTCACCTGATCCGGTGTCGGTGTGACACCCGTATAGAGGGCGAACTGCAGGGCTGCCTGGAGGGCGATCACCTCGTCGCCGGTGATCACCGGGATTCCCTGCTCGCGGGCGAACCGGACGAGGGGCGTCTCGGGCGGCACCGCGACCACGTCGAAGACGACGGTGGCAGCGGCGACGACCTCCTCCGGGACGGGGAGACGATCGGCTTCCGGCGCACCGGCCATGCCGACCGGCGTGGCGTTGACGAGCAGGCCCGGCGGTGTCGCGGAGGCGTCCGCACGCCAGTCGTATCCGTACTTGCGGGCGAGAGGGCGGCCGGTGCGTTCGTTGCGCGCCACCACGACGCCCTCGGCGAAACCGCTGTGCCGCAGCGCCGCCGTGACCGCTTTCGCCATACCGCCGCTGCCGGTGATCGTCACCGGCAGTGAGGAATCCACGGCATGGGCCGCCAGAAGATCGGTCACCGCTTGGTAGTCGGTGTTGTAGGCATGGAGGATGCCGTCGTCGTTGACGATCGTGTTGACCGACTCGATCGCGCGTGCGGAATCGTGCAGGACGTCGACGAGCGGCAGGACCGCTTCCTTGAACGGCATCGATACCCCCGCGCCGCGGATACCGAGTCCTCGGATCCCGGCGACCGCGTCCTCGATATTCGTGGGCGCGAACGCCTTGTAGACGAAATCGAGTCCGAGTTCGTCGTACAGGTAGTTGTGGAATCTGGTTCCGATGTTGCTGGGGCGGCCCGACAGGGAGATGCACAGGCGGGTGTCCTTGGTGATGCGCGAGAGCATCCCTCCACCGTAGTGGTGGTGTTCGGCGCCGCTACGACAACCACATGAACACGCCATTCTCTTTTGGCGAGAATCGTATATGCTGCGGCCATGGGAGACGACCTCGGTGCCGGTGGGTTGAGATTCGAGCGGGAAGGCGCGATCGGCTGGTGCATCATCGACCGTCCCGCGGCCCGGAACGCGTTCACCCCCGCGATGTACTACGGCCTCAAACGGGCGGTTCGGCTGGTCAACAGCGACCCCGACCTCGCGGCCCTGATCATCACGGGCGTCGACGACGTCTTCGCGCCCGGCGGTGACCTCGGCGGCCGGTCCGAACCCGGCGACGATCTGCCCGAAGGGCTCGCCGGCAACGATGTGGTGCCGTTCCTGACCATCCGGGACAGCCGCGCGCCGGTGATCTCGGCGGTCAACGGCATCTGCCAGGCCGGGGGACTGCTCGTCGCGATGATGTCGGACATCGCCGTGGCGAGCGAACGGGCCACCTTCCGCGTCCCCGAACTGCTGCGCGGCATCCCCGACGCGACGTTCGCGGCGGCGCTGCCCGCCCACGTCGGAATCGCGGCGGCGCGTGACCTGCTCCTGTCCGCGCGTCGCTTCGACGCCGCAGAGGCACTGCGGCTCGGTGTGATCTCACGCGTCGTGCCGCACGACCAACTGCGAGTGGCCGCGCTGACCGCGGCACGCGAGGTGCTGCAGACCGCGCCGCTCGCGCGCGCCCAGGTCAAACGCATGCTCAACGAGCGGTACGGGCAGTTCGACTATCAGACGATGTTCGGGTCGCTCGAGACGTCCCCCGAACCGCGAGAAGGCATGCGCGCCTTCATGGAAAAGCGTGACCCCGAATGGATTCCGCAGAATCTCCCCGTATGACCCGAGCGGTGCCCTCCCGGCGTCGTCGCTGCGGCCGGCGGAACATGTCGCTGTCACGGGTCGGGGCACGACCCGGCGGCGTCCGCCAACGCGCGATGGTCGCCGGATGTGATCGGTAGTCCGTATCGCACTGCGACAGTGAGGTATCGGCCTGCGAACCAACACCGATATCCCGCGCGGTGGCACCCAGTGCGCGGGGGTGTGGTCGCTCTTGTCCTCGTTGGCCGGTCCGTCCACCGCGACGAGGTTGTACGCGATGTCGTTGGCGAACTGTCGCCGCAGATCGGCCGGCCACCGTGCCGCGCCGAAATCCCACGCGGCCGCCAGCGGGTAGATGTGGTCGACGTGCACGGCGCGCGCCTCGGAACGGCGAAAGTCCACGCGCGCACCGGTGTACGGATCGTGGAGAGTTCCCGAGACGACGACGCACGCGTCGGTGCCCGGACGGAACGCCGGTTCACGGAGGTCGCGTGCGAGCACGTTGTTCCGCGTGTCGCACCCGTCGTGACCGCCCTCACCGTCGTGGTCGTCCGACCACGCCGGGCCGAACACGCATCCTTCGCCCGGCCCGCAGCCGCGCTCGTATCCGCTTTCCCGCGGCCGGTCCGGCCACACGGTCACCTGCCCGAGCAGTGCCGCCAGTTGCTCTCGCGGCGGGCTACCGGGCACCGGGTCGTCGGCCGGATCGGAGACGCTCCGGAACCAGGACGTCCCGATAGCCGCCACCACGACCCATATCCACCACTTCGTTGCGCGTCCCCCCGGCACCACGGCATGGTGACAGCGCGCACCGACAGGGGGCTACCGGTCGGCCGGTGCGGTGAGAACCTGTGGACCGTCGTCGGTGATCGCCACGGTGTGTTCGCTGTGCGCGGTGCGGGAGCCGTCGGCGGAACGGATGGTCCAGCCGTCCGGGTCGAAGACGATCTCGTCCGTGGTCGGTGTCCACCACGGTTCGAGTGCCAGGGTGAGGCCCGAGCGCAGCACGAGGCCGCGTCCGGCGCGGCCGGTGTTGGAGACGTGCGGGTCTTCGTGCATGGTGCGGCCGAGGCCGTGGCCACCGAACTGGGTGTTGACGGGATAGCCGTATTCGGCGGCAACCGCGCCGATGGCGGCCGAGATGTCGCCGAGCCGGTTGCCCGGCTGCGCGGCGGCGATACCCGCCGCGAGTGCGCGTTCGGTGGACTCGATGAGGCGGCGATCCTCGGGCCTCTCGGTTCCGACGACAACGGTGCGTGCGGAATCGGCGACCCATCCGTCGATCGAGACGGCGATGTCCATGCTGAGCACGTCCCCGTCCTGCAGCACGTAGTCGTGCGGCAGTCCGTGCAGCACCGCGTCGTTGACCGACAGGCAGATGACGTTGCGGAACGGACCACTCCCGAACGACGGCGCGTAATCCCAGTAACACGACACGGCGCCGCGCTCGGCGATCAGATCACGCGCCCGGTGCTCGAGGTCGAGGAGGTTGACGCCGGGTGCGGCTCGCTGCGCGAGGTCGTCCAGGAGGCCGGCGATGAACGCGCCGGTGGTGCGCATCGCGTCGATCTCCCGCGGGGTTTTCAGTTCGAGCACTGCACGTGTCCTTCCGGAAGGGCTTGTCAATCTTGGTATAAAAATACCAGACCCGGACCGTTGCTCGGTATTTTCATACCGGACCCGTCGTCCGACGCGACTCCGATACGCTGGCATCCATGGTGCGTCTCCCGCTGTCACCGCAACAACTCGCCGCCGGTAAACGGCTCGGCGGGCTCCTCCGTGAGGCACGACGCGACCGCACGCTCGCCGACGTCGCCGCATCCGCGGGGATCTCTCCGGAAACGCTGCGGAAGATCGAGACCGGCAGGCTGGCGACGCCGGGGTTCGTGACCGTCGCCGCACTGGCACGCGCACTCGCGCTCCCACTCGACGACCTGGCGCGGGTCTGCCTCGACGCCGAGGAATTCGAGGATGCCGGCTAGATCGAGCGCCGGTCGCCGCCCGACGCGGGGAAACGCGCGGCGCTGATCGATCCCACGGTGGCCCCGTCGTGTCCCACGATCCACGACCCGCCCGCCTCCGAGCACTCCGCGATCTTGTCGAACACATTGAGAAGGAAGAAGATCGCCTCCTGCGACGACGCCGTGGTCGCGAGCCGGTGCGACTCGCCGGTCCTGGTGCCGTCCAGCCACACCCCGCAACGTCCGTCGAGGCGAAGCGTGGTCACGTGATCCCAATCGACGAACCCGTACTTCACCTGTTCCCACGGCGTGCGAGTGCTGGGCGTCTGTTCGAGAACCTGCACCAGAATGGACATCGCGGCTCCTCGGGGGTTCGGATGTGTACCGACCAGTGTGCTCCACGTGTTCGGTGCCCGACCGGCAGTTGCGGTGCGAAAGCGAGAACCCTGCCATGAGCCGCCCGGACGCGGCTGGCACCATGGAGGGCATGTTGCACGGGCTGTGGTCACCGGGATCAGGCCTGATGCTGTGGCGAGATCCCGCGGTCGACGCCGACGACGAGGCATTGCCGTCGGCGCTGCGGCGATGGATCGACCGGCCGTTCCGGCACCGCGTGGAATTGACGCTCCCGGGTGACGCCGCGCCGCGAGTCGTTCCCGCCGTGGCTGTGGCGCCACCCGACGCCGCCGCACTCCTCCTCGATCTCCCGCGACGCCCGAGTGGCGTCGCGGGTGACCTGCGGTACCTCGCGCACGTGGCTCGCGGCATCGAACGCTGGGCGCAGGCAGGTCGCGTGGCCCCCGAACTCGTCCGCGCCGAAAAGCAGTGGTGGGCGCGATGGCAACTGCTCGGCGGGGAGAAGAATCGCGCGTGGTCTGCCGAACTCGCCGCCGCGATGCCTCCCGTGCAGCGTCAGCTCGGTCGCCCGTCGGCATTACTCGACAACATGTGCGAGGAGCTGACGGACCCGATCGTCCGCGCCCTGCACGGCTCGTCGACGTCGCTGCATCCGCTGGTCGCGGCGCTCGCGGAGGGCCGTCCGCACCCCCGTGGCACCCAGCGAATGGCGGACGCGCTCGACGAATGGCGCGCCAGCCTCGCCGGGTACGAACCCGACCTCGTGCTGCGTCTGGCCGAACCGGAGGACACCGATGACGACACCGACATCGGTGTGGCCGCGTTGTGGCGGCTGGAAGTCTGCCTGCGCTCGGAGGGGCAGGCGCCCGTGCCGGTGACCGTCGACGGCACCGATCCGCATCTTCTGCAGATCGCGATCCGCAAGCTCGGCGCCGCGATCACCGCCTACCCGAGGCTTCAGGACGTGCCGCGCGACGTCGATACCCTCGACCTGCTGCTGCCCACCCCGGTCGTGATCGACCTCGTCGAGCACGGCGCGCGTGCGTTGCAGGCGGCGGGCGTCGCCCTTCTGCTGCCGCGGGCCTGGGCGACGGTCGATCCGTCGTTGCGGCTGCAGGTCGACTCGCCGGTCGCGCCCGTGAGCGCCGACGACAGCGTCGTGGGGATGAGCGCGATCGTGTCGTACGAGTGGCAACTCGCGGTCGGCGACATGCTGCTCACCCGCACCGAGATGGAGGAACTGGTCGCCGCGAACAGCGACCTGGTCAAGCTGCGTGGCAAGTGGGTGCGGGCCGACGCCGAGGCACTCGCGCAGGCCGCGCGCTACGTCACGGCGCATTCCGAACGCGACGCCACGCTGGGATCGCTGTTCGCACAGTTCACCGGGGAGGACGCCCCACCGGTCGAGGTCACCGACATCGCCGCGTCCGGCTGGGTCGAGACGTTGCTCGACGGCCAGGCTCAGCCCGAGGAGATCGCACCGCCGGCCGGACTGGTGGCAGAACTGCGCCCGTACCAGCAGCGCGGTCTGGAGTGGCTCGCGTTCATGAGCCGGCTGGGACTCGGCGCGGTCCTCGCCGACGACATGGGGCTCGGCAAGACCGTGCAGGTGCTCGCCCTGCTCGCGCACGAACGCGAGGCCGGAACCGCGGGCGCTCCGACACTGCTCGTGTGCCCGATGTCGGTGGTGGGCAACTGGCAGCGCGAGGCCGAGCGATTCGTCCCGGACCTGCGTGTCTACGTTCATCACGGCGCACAGCGACTGCGGGGAGAAGCCCTCGCGGCGGCTGTGGCCGGCGCCGAACTGGTCGTGACCACCTATGCTATCGCCGCCCGCGATGTCGCGCAGCTTGCCGAACTGCCTTGGCGCCGTGTCGTTCTCGACGAGGCGCAGCACGTGAAGAATACGGCGACCGCGCAGTCCCGGGCCACCCGCGCCATCCCGGCGGCGCATCGCATCGCCCTCACCGGCACCCCCGTGGAGAATCGCCTCGAAGAACTCCGCTCGATTCTCGATTTCGCGAACCCGAGGTTGCTCGGCAGTGCTGCCTCGTTCCGCGCGCGATTCGCGGTACCCATCGAACGCGACCACGACCCGGTGGCGGCCGCGCGACTACGCGCGCTGTCTGCGCCGTTCGTGTTGCGGCGCGTCAAGACGGACCCCGACGTGATCTCCGATCTTCCCGAGAAGTTCGAGCAAACGGTCCGGGCCAATCTCACGGCCGAGCAGGCTGCTCTCTACCGCGCGGTGGTCGACGACATGATGCGCAAGATTCGCGACAAGGAAGGCATGGCGCGCAAGGGCGCCGTCCTCGCGGCGCTGACCAGACTCAAGCAGGTGTGCAACCATCCGGCGCACTACCTCGGTGACGGGTCGCCCGTGCTGCGGCGCGGCCGGCACCGCTCCGGCAAACTCGGACTGGTCGAGGACATCGTGGAATCGGTGCTGGCCGAAGGCGAGAAAGTCCTGCTGTTCACGCAGTTCCGCGAGTTCGGTGAACTCGTGGCACCGTACCTCGCCGAACGGTTCGCGACGACGGTGCCGTTCCTGCACGGGGGTGTGACCAAGTCGAAGCGCGACGACATGGTCGCCCGGTTCCAAGGGGACGACGGTCCGCCGATCATGTTGCTCTCCCTCAAGGCGGGCGGCACCGGGCTGAACCTGACGGCCGCCAATCACGTCGTGCATCTGGACCGGTGGTGGAACCCGGCGGTGGAGAACCAGGCCACCGACCGCGCATTTCGCATCGGCCAGCAGCGGAACGTGCAGGTGCGCAAACTCGTGTGCGTCGGCACCGTGGAGGAACGAATCGACGAAATGCTCACCGGGAAGCAGGAACTGGCCGATCTCGCGATCGGGGTGGGAGAGAACTGGATCACCGAGCTGTCCACCGACCAGTTGCAGTCCCTGCTGTCCCTCGGCGATGAAGCGGTGGGTGACTGATGGCGCTCGGCAACAGGGTCGAGACCCGCACCAAACGCGGTGCGATCGGCCGTAGCTGGTGGTCGAAGGAACTGATCTCGACCATGGAACAGGTGGCCGACAAGGCCCGGCTGACGCGGGGTCGCGCGTACGCGCGTTCCGGTCAGGTGGTCTCGATGCGCATCGAGCCCGGTGCGGCGGTAGGCGAGGTCCAGGGCAGTCAGTTGCGCCCGTTCACCTCGACGGTGACCGTGCGCCGGCTCGACGACGACGCGATCGACGAACTGATCCGGGAGGTCCGGGCTTCCCCGGGCATGCTGGCGCGACTGGCCGGAGGAGTGCTCCCCGAAGAGCTGGGTTCCCTCCTGCTTCCGCGGCGCGCGGGGGAGTTGGACTTCGATTGCACCTGCCCCGACGACGGCTGGCCCTGTAAGCACGCCGCGGCGGTCGCGTACCTGCTTGCCGAACACGTCGACGAGAAGCCGCTGGACGTACTCACCCTGCGCGGAGTGGATCTGACGACGCTGATCGGCGGTGTCGACGCCGCCGTCGCCACCGACACCGCTGACTTCTACGGCGAAGACACCGAACTCCCCGATCTGCCCACGGAACGGTTCCGGCCCGCGATCGAAGACCTCGACCCGATGCTGCTGCGCCGCGCGTTGCGGGCGGGGGGCACCGACGAAGCCGTCGTCATCCGTGCGATGACCGACCTCGAGGACCTGTACCGCCGATTGCGCTGAAGACGGTACCGGGATCGTCGGCGCGTACTCAAAGAATCAGTGCCAGAAGAAGTCCCGCAGCGACAAGACCGTCGGGCCCACGCATCCACTGCCGGATCAGGTCGACGGGTACCTGGCCGACGGCGGTCTCCAGCACGAGTCCGTCGTATGCGGTGGCGGGGCGGGTACGCAGCCGGTAGACCGCGACGCAGGCTCCCGCAGCGACGATCGCGGACACGGACGGCGACCACCCCGTCGCCGCCGCCGTCATCGCCGTCACCGCAGCGGCGGCGCACGCCGGAACCACCATCAGCGGCCGGTACAGGGCACGATCGGCAGCGCCGAGCATCGCTCGCAGGTCCGGCTTGCTCGCCAGGTCGCGTAATCCGGTGCTGAACACCAGAGTCGCGGCGTACACGGCCGACAGTTGCACCCAGCCCGCCACGACCGGCTGTGTCGTCGTGCCCAGCGCCCAGGTAGCGCAGACGGCGACGGCGGTCGCCGCGAACGGTGACGGACGGCGCAGATTCCGGAGCAGGTCGGCGCGGAGGAGTGCGCGAGTCCGGCCGGGCGGCAACGCCCGTGAGCGCCGGGCGGCGACACGTTTCCAGGCGGCTGCGTCGTGGACGCCGACGACGAGCGTCGGGTCCAGGCCGACCAGGGAGGTTCGGGCTGCCGCGGCGATCGCGGCGCGTTCGTTCAACTCCGCCGCCGTGATGCGGCCGCAGCGGAGCAAGGCGGCGCAACACATCACCAGGGCGGGCACCGCGAGGACTGCCGCCGGAGGCCAGTTCGCGAACACCGGTACCACTGTTCCGGTCGCGCACACCGCCGCGACTGCTCCTCCCAGTGCGGCGGTGAGGATCTGCACCGCCGGCAGCGTGCGAGTCGGCAGGACCCGCGCTTGGACGAGGAGCGCGAGGGCGGCGATGCCGAGCCCGATCACCGCCCCGCACGCGGTCAGGGGTAGCCACTGCTCGACCGTTCCGGCGAACGCAGCCAGCCGTCCACCGGCTGCCCCCGCGCCCGCTCCGGCGGCGAACACCGCTACGACTCCGGGACGGAGCATCGCCGCCCGGTCCACCGGGGTGGACAACAACCAGAACGCGCGTTCGGCGCTCGCGGTCAGAGGTCCGAGCGCGCGTGCGACCGCGATGCCCGCGACGAGCACGGCTGCGCCCACCACCCAGGCCCAGCCCGGGTTCCAGGACGCTGCATCCCAGTTACGACCGGCCGTGGTGTGGAGCGACCCGATCAGGGAGGTCGGCGGACGAGTGGCACACCACCACGCGAGCCCCGAGGCGACATAGGCACCCAGCGCCGACAGCACCACGATGCCGACCCGATCGGTCCGGGGCGCATGAACACGGCCGAACCCCCGCCTGGCCTTCCGAAGCGCACGGGCACCGGCAATCGCCGGAGCCCGTTCGGTCAGCGCCACGAGTCGGCGTCCACGGTGTCGTCGGCGACGGCTGCCACCAGGTCCGGATCGTGCGAGGCAAGGACGACCGCGCAACCGCGAGCCTTCTCGTCGGCGATCCGCCCGGCGAGCCATGCCCGTCCGGCGGGATCGAGATGGTGTTCGGGTTCGTCGAGCACGAGCAACCGCCGAGGACGGACGAAGGCCGATGCCAGCGCCAACCGGTGGCGCTGACCGCTGGACAACGTGACCGGCAGTTGATCGGACGCGTCCGCAAGGCCGACGTCGCACAGCGTTCGGCTCGCCACACCTGCGGGGTCGGGCACTCCGTGCGCGAGGGCGACGAGTTGCAGATGCTCGTGGGCCGTCAGATGCGCGAACGTGGCGACGTCGCCCAGGACGGATGCGACCGCTGCGCGCTGGGCGGGTGAGGATTCGTCGGCCGCGGAACCGTCGATCGTGACAGTGCCTCGATCGAGACGGTCGGCGCCCACCAGGCACCGCAGCAGAGTGGATTTCCCGGCGCCGTTCGAGCCGGTGACCGCGCAGCATGTCCCCGCGGCCACGTCGACATCGACGGCGGTGAACACGAGCAGGTCGCCGAACCGGCGTTCCGCGTCGCGGACGGAGAGAACGTGGCTGTCGCGCCGTGCCGAGGCGCGTTGGGATGATCTGGGCACAGGGACTCCCGGTTTTCCTCGTGAGGGGTGTGGTCGCGAGGAAGCAGGGACCGGTCAGGCGAAACGAGACGTCGCGGCCCCTGCACCGGGGCTGGGCGCTCGCGGACGCGGGCGCCCAGGGGCATCGGGACGTGATTGCCGCCGGAACGCGCCGCGCAGCCGTTGTTCCGCCACGGTGGGCCCGCGAGGTGTGCGGGACAGTCCGAACAACAGATCGTCGGTGCGCCGGACGGTGAGTGCGGCGACCACGACGAGGGTGACGAGAACACCGGCCAGTAGCGAGCCGAGCGTGTCGCCCGGGACGGCGGGAGAGAACGCGAGTAGCGAGACCAGCGCCCACAGCAGCAGGAACCCGAGCACATCGGTGCTGTTCCTCCGCGTGCGGGTCATGATGCGGAGCGTAGCGGACGGGGTGTGACCCTGGACATACATGGACTTCCAACTATAGGATGAGCGAAGACTTCGGGTTCTTCACGGCTGCCACGACGCAGCCACCACTATCGAGCAAAGGACGGGTTCGCGCATGAGCATTCGAGAACTGACCCACTTCGTCGGCGGCAAGCACGTCTCCGGCACATCCGGCCGTTTCGCCGACGTCTTCGACCCCAACACCGGCGAAGTCCAGGCGCGTGTTCCGCTCGCCACGCGCGCCGAAGTCGAGAACGTGATCGCCGACGCCGAAATCGCACAGAAGGAATGGGCGGCGTGGAACCCGCAGAAGCGGGCTCGCGTACTGATGCGCTTCCTGCAACTCGCCCAGGACAACATGGACGACCTCGCCCGGCTGCTGTCGAGCGAGCACGGCAAGACGATCCCCGACGCAAAGGGCGACATCCAGCGCGGCCTCGAGGTCGTGGAAGTGGCGCTCGGCGCTCCGCACCTGCTCAAGGGTGAGTTCACCGAATCCGCCGGTACCGGCATCGACGTGTACTCGATGCGCCAGCCGCTCGGTGTGGTCGCGGGCATCACCCCGTTCAACTTCCCGGCCATGATTCCGCTGTGGAAAGCCGCTCCGGCGCTCGTGTCCGGCAACGCCTTCGTCCTCAAGCCCTCCGAGCGCGATCCCTCGGTGCCGCTGCGCCTGGCCGAACTCTTCCTCGAAGCCGGACTGCCCGCCGGCGTGTTCAACGTCGTCAACGGCGACAAGGAAGCCGTCGACGTACTGCTCGAGGATCCCCGGGTCAAGGCCCTCGGATTCGTCGGGTCGACCCCGATCGCCCAGTACATCTACGAGACCGCCGCGAAGAACGGCAAGCGCGCCCAGTGCTTCGGCGGCGCGAAGAACCACGCGGTGATCATGCCCGACGCCGACCTCGACCAGGTCGCGGACGCGCTCGTCGGTGCCGCATTCGGCTCGGCCGGCGAGCGCTGCATGGCACTGTCGGTTGCCGTCCCCGTCGGTGAGGAGACCGCCGACCGGCTCGTGGCCAAGCTCCAGGAGCGCATCGCCGAACTGCGTATCGGGACGAGCTTCGACGAGAAAGCCGACTTCGGTCCGCTCGTGACGGCCGCCGCCCGCGACCGTGTCCACAACTACATCGCCCAGGGCGTCGAGGAAGGCGCCGAACTCGTCGTCGACGGCCGCGGTTTCGTGCTCGAGGGCAACGAGGGTGGCTTCTTCTCCGGCGCGACCCTCTTCGACCGGGTCACCACCGACATGTCGATCTACAAGGAAGAGATCTTCGGTCCCGTGCTCACCGTCGTGCGCGCACGCGACTACGAGGAGGCACTGCGACTGCCGTCCGAGCACGAGTACGGCAACGGTGTCGCGATCTTCACCCGGGACGGTGACACAGCCCGCGACTTCACGACCCGCGTCCAGGTCGGCATGGTGGGCGTGAACGTTCCCATCCCGGTTCCGATCGCGTACTACACCTTCGGTGGCTGGAAGGCGTCGGGCTTCGGCGACCTCAACCAGCACGGGGCGGACGCATTCCGCTTCTACACCAAGACCAAGACCGTCACGCAGCGCTGGCCGTCCGGTGTCAAGGAAGGCGATATCGAGGGCGCTCACGTCGCGGACACCGATCACTTCGTCATCCCGACGATGAACTAGGCGGTACGCCGATGTTCACCCTCTCCGACGACGACAAGGCGATTCGCGACACCGCCCGCGACTTCGCCTCCGAGTATCTGGCACCCCACGCGGTGGAATGGGACCAGAACAAGCATTTCCCGGTCGACGTGCTCCGCAAAGCCGCAGCGCTCGGCATGGGCGGAATCTACGTCCGCGAGGACGTGGGCGGATCGGGGCTTCGCCGCCTCGACTCCGTCCGCATCTTCGAGGAACTCGCCACGGGGTGCCCGTCCATCGCCGCGTACATCTCGATCCACAACATGGTGACGTGGATGATCGACAAGTTCGGCGACGACGACCAGCGCCACCGCTGGGTGCCGAAGCTGACCTCGATGGAACATCTCGGTAGCTACTGCCTCACGGAGCCGGGCGCCGGCTCGGACGCCGCCGCGCTCAGCACCAAAGCGGTGCGCGACGGTGACGACTACGTGCTCACCGGAGTCAAGCAGTTCATCTCCGGCGCAGGAACATCCGACGTGTACGTGGTGATGGCCCGCACCGGCGACACCGGTGCGCGCGGCATCTCGGCGTTCATCGTCCCCAAGGACACGCCGGGCCTGTCGTTCGGTGCCAACGAGAAGAAGATGGGCTGGAACGCGCAACCCACCCGCCAGGTGATCCTGGACGGCGTGCGCGTGCCGACCGCGAATCTCCTCGGCACGGAGGGCGGCGGATTCCGTATCGCCATGCACGGCCTCAACGGCGGCCGCCTCAACATCGCCGCGTGTTCCGTCGGCGGTGGCCAGGCCGCGCTGGACCGGACGGTCGCCTACCTCGCCGAACGCAAGGCGTTCGGTGACCGGTTGCTCGACTCGCAGGCGCTGCAGTTCCGGCTCGCGGACATGCGTACCGAACTCGAAGCGGCACGAACCCTGCTGTGGCGGGCCGCCGACGCCCTCGACACCGGTGCCCCGGATGTCGTGGAGCTGTGCGCGATGGCCAAGCGCTTCGCCACCGACGCCGGGTTCGAGGTCGCGAACGATGCGCTGCAACTCCACGGTGGATACGGTTACCTGGCCGAGTACGGGATCGAGAAGATCGTGCGCGATCTGCGCGTGCATCAGATCCTCGAAGGAACGAACGAGATCATGCGGGTGGTCGTCGCGCGCAGCGTGGTGGCCGCGGCGCAGAACGGAGCGCAATGACCGGGCACGAACCCGAGGTCCTCGTCGAGGCGAAGAACGGACTGGGACGCATCACCCTCAACCGACCCAAGGCGATCAACGCGCTCAACCACGACATGGTGCGTGTGATGGCGGAGACGCTCTCGGCGTGGGAATCCGACGACTCGGTCCGCGCCGTTGTCCTTCGTGGCGAGGGGGAGCGAGGACTGTGCGCCGGCGGCGACATCGTGTCGATCTATCACGACGCACGTGACGGCGGCACCGGCTCCCAGGAGTTCTGGCGCGACGAGTACATCCTCAACGCCGCCATCGGCCGTTACGCCAAGCCGTACGTGGCGATCATGGACGGCATCGTCATGGGTGGCGGCGTAGGGGTGTCCGCACACGGCAACGTCCGGATCGTCACCGAACGCTCGACGATCGCGATGCCGGAGACCGGTATCGGGTTCATCCCCGACGTGGGAGGGACCTACCTGCTCTCTCGGACACCCGGCGAGATCGGCACCCACATCGCGCTGACGACGGGCCGGATGAAGGCGGGCGACGCCATCGCGCTCGGCTTCGCGGACCACTACGTGCCGTCCGACGCCCTCGACAAGTTCGTCGCAGCGCTCGAGACGGGTTCGGTCGACGACGCGCTCGCCGAATACTCCCAGCCGGCACCGGATTCGGCGCTGCTCGCGCAACGCGACTGGATCGACGCCGCATATTCCGCGGACACCGTCGAGGAGATCGTCGAACGCCTGCGCAGCAGTGATGTTCTCGAGGCTCGCACCGCCGCCGAGCAGATCCTCGGAAATTCCCCGGTTGCTCTGAAGGTTACGCTGCGTTCGCTTCGTCACGCACGGCAGCTCGGCAGCCTCGAAGAGGTACTGAACGAGGAATTCCGGGTGTCGTCCGCCTCCCTGACCTCGCACGACCTCGTCGAAGGCATCCGTGCCCAGGTGGTCGACAAGGACCGCACTCCGCACTGGTCGCCCGCGACCCTCGCCGACGTCACCGCTTCCGACGTCGACGCATACTTCCAGCCGCTCGGCGACCTCGAACTCGGGCTCGCCGCTCCGAAGGAGAACGACCGATGAGTGAACTCCCCAACGTCGCCTTCCTCGGTCTCGGCCACATGGGTGGGCCGATGGCCGCGAACCTCGCGAAGGCGGGGTACTCGGTGACCGGGTACGACCCGGTGCCCGCCGCGCAGGAGGAAGCAGCGAAGAACGGCATCACCGTCGTCGGGTCCGCACTCGAGGCCGTCCCCGCTGCCGATGTCGTGATCACCATGCTGCCCAACGGCACGCTCGTCCTCGATCTGTACGACGAAATCCTCGGAGCCGCAAAGCCCGACACGCTCTTCGTCGACAGCTCCACGATCGACGTGGCCGATGCACGCGACGCCGCCGGTCGTGCACAGGCCGCCGGTCATCGTGCGATCGACGCCCCGGTGTCGGGCGGTGTGGCCGGTGCCGCCGCGGGCACGCTGGCCTTCATGGTCGGAGGAACCGAGGAGGACTTCGCAGCCGCGCAGCCGCTCCTCGACGTGATGGGCCGCAAGGTGGTGCACTGCGGCGGGTCGGGCAACGGCCAGGCTGCGAAGATCTGCAACAACATGATTCTCGGCGTCTCGATGATCGCGATCAGTGAGGCGTTCGTGCTCGGCGAGAAACTGGGACTCGAGAATCAGGCGCTGTTCGACGTGGCGTCCAACGCCTCGGGCCAGTGCTGGGCACTGACGAGCAACTGTCCGGTTCCCGGCCCGGTGCCTACGACCCCGGCCAACAACGACTACCAGCCGGGCTTCGCCGCTGCCCTGATGGACAAGGATCTCGGTCTGGCGTCGAACGCGGTGCGCTCCAACGGGGTCGAGGCCGAACTCGGCCTCCGTGCCGCCGAGCTCTATCATCGGTTCAACACCGGTGGTGGTGGCGGGCTCGATTTCTCCGCCATCATCAACGACATTCGTGACCGCTCGAACGCAGAGGACAGCAAGTGACCGATTTCGAGACCATCCTGCTCGAGCGCAAAGGCCGCGTCGGCGTCATCACGCTCAACCGGCCCAAGGCGCTCAACGCACTCAACAGCCAGTTGATGCGCGAAGTGGTCGCGGCGGTCGAAGAACTCGACGCCGACCGTGAGATCGGGGCGATTCTGCTCACCGGGTCGGAGCGGGCGTTCGCGGCCGGCGCCGACATCAAGGAGATGGCACCCAAGACCTTCTCCGAGGTGTACGCCGAGGACTTCTTCTCGGAGTGGGACCGGCTGTCGTCCGCTCGCACCCCGATCATCGCGGCCGTGTCGGGTTACGCACTCGGGGGCGGCTGCGAGCTGGCGATGTTGTGCGACTTCATCATTGCCTCCGACACCGCCAAGTTCGGCCAGCCCGAGATCAAGCTCGGTGTCATTCCCGGCATCGGCGGCTCGCAGCGTCTGACGCGCGCGGTGGGCAAGGCCAAGGCGATGGACATGTGCCTGACCGGACGCAACATGGACGCGGAGGAAGCCGAGCGCGCCGGGCTCGTCTCGCGGGTCGTCCCTGCCGACGAACTGCTCGACGTCGCTCTCGACGCTGCCACGACCATCGCGTCGATGTCGCTGCCGGCCGTGATCATGGCGAAGGAGGCGGTGAACCGGTCGTTCGAGACGACCCTCGCCGAAGGCGTGAGATTCGAACGGCGCGTGTTCCATTCGACGTTCGCCACCGCCGACCAGAAGGAAGGCATGGCGGCTTTCGTGGAAAAGCGCACGCCCGATTTCAAGCACGCCTAGTTCGCAGCGAGAACGACGACGCCGCCCCTTCCCCGAGGAAGAGGCGGCGTCTTCTCGTGTAGCACGGCCGTCCGGTGCTCACCACTTCGAGGGCGTGCCCCCGGTGTCGAAATCTCCTGCGTCGTGACGCATCGTCGCGAGGATGCTCAGCAGCGTGTCGATCTGTTCGGACGGGATCCCGGGACGCGCGAACACTTCGGTGTTGAGTTTTTCGGTGGCCTCTATCGCGAGCGCGCGACCGTGGTCGGTGAGTTCGATGAGCGTTGCGCGCCGGTCGCTCGGGTGCGGGGTGCGTCGCACGAGACTCGCGGCCTCGAGTCGGTCGACCGCGTTGGTCACGCTCGTCGGGTGCACCTGCAGACGCGCACTGGCCTTCGCCATGGGGAGAGCCCCGGCCTTCGTGAAATGCAGCAGCGTCAGCAGTTCGTACCGGGCGAAGGTCAGACCGAACGGTTTGAGGACCTCTTCGACACGGGCCATCATGATCTGCTGCGCACGCATCACCGAGGTCACCGCGGCCATGCCGTCCGCGACTTCGCCCCAGCCGTGGGCCACCCACTGACGGTGGGCTTCGGCGATGGGGTCGAGGGGAAGCGGTGCGGGCATGTGTCCATCATCCCATGCGGGAACGCGCAGGTAGATCGGGCACACCGGGGGCCGGTCGGCTTTGTGCAACAGGCTCAGCGGTACGCATACGAGGGGAATCGCTCGTCGACGTCGCGCACCGACAACCCGAACTCCTCGAGTGTGTACTGATGGGCGGGTTTCCGGGCCCCGTTGCGACTCTCGTCGTGCAGCGATGCCATCGCGCGTTCGGCGCCGGCGGTGAACGGGATGCCGAACCGGTCGTACAGGGCGCCCACGCTGCCCAACGGGTCCGCCACGAAATCCCGGTAGTCGACATCGACGAATCGGGCGGGATCGTGACGGGCGCGTGCCCGGGTGAAGTCGTCGAAACCGCGTGCCCACAGGTCGAGCTGACTGCGGCCGATCGTCTCACCGGTGAAGGCCTCGGACCATCCCTCGGTGGCGTGCGCCGCGAGGCTGCACACGGACGGAATCACCGTCCGGGGGTCGCGGTGTGTCACCACGATCAGTGCGTCCGGGTAGACGGTGAGGAGTTCGTCGAGCGCGAACAGGTGACTCGGATTCTTGAGGACCCAGCGCTTGTCCGCGTCGGGAAGCCCGATGAGCTGGAGGTTCTTGCGGTGCCGGGCGTAGGCGCCGGTCCAGTCCTGCCCGGCGAGCCAGCGCGAGTACGTCGGCAGATTCGCGAGGCATTCGTACGAGATCGACCGGAACGACTGACGGAGCAGCTGCCAGCATTCCTCCACCTCCCCGGCCGACATGTAGTGCACACCCATGAACTCGGGATGCTCCACGTGGTGCTGGGCGAAGCCGGCCTCGATCCCCGCGAATACCGGGTTCTGTTCCCAGGTCTCACGAGGCGGCCGGGGCTGGGGCATCTCGGTGAGCCACATCTCGAGGCCCTGATGCGCCGGGTCGGCCGCCAGGAGGCGGTGCAATGCGGTGGTGCCGGTGCGAGGCAGACCGGTGACGAAGATGGGTCGGGTGACCGGAACGTCCCGGTGCTCGGGATGCTGCGCCCAGGCGGCTTCCGAGAGCAGACGCGCGACCAGCGCACCACGAAGGAACACCCGCGACATCTTGCTGCCGAGCGGGGTGAGTGTTTCGTCCCGCGCGTACGACTCGAGCAGTATCTCGAGTGCCTCGAGGTACTCGTCCTCGCCGAAATCCGTCAGGCCCGTCATGCGCGTCGCCGAGGCATGCAGGTCGTCGGTGGTGCCCACGGTGGTGCGTTCGCTCATCTCGTATCCCGTTCAGTGGTGGTATTCGCCGCAGTTGACGTCGATGCACTGCCCGGTGATCGCCGACGCCATCGGTGACGCCAGGAAGATCACCGTGTCCGCGATCTCCTCGGTGGTCGGCAGGCGCCGCAGGTCGGAGGCCGCGGCGGTGTGCTCGTAGATCTGCTCGACGGTGGTGCCGTACTTCCCGGCCTGGTGCTCGAAGTACCCTCGAAGGGTTGGTCCCCAAATGTATCCCGGGGCAACAGAGTTGACCCGTACGCCGTGCGGCCCGAGTTCGGTGGCGAGGGACTGCGACATCGCCAGCAGCGCCGACTTCGCGAGTTTGTAACTGCCGTAACGCTCTTGGGAATGACGCAGGACCATCGAGTTGATGTTGACGACCGAACCGTCCGATTCGGTGAGCGCGGGCGTGAACGAGCGGGTCAGCCGCAGCGCAGCGAGCACCGTCAGCTCCACGCTGTCACGGATCTGCTGGAAATCGGTGTTCGCCAACGGCTTCATCGACGGAACGGAGAATGCGTTGTTGACGAGAGTATCGACGCGACCGAACTCGCCCTCCGCCGCGTCGACCAGTTCCGAGACGGAATCGTCGTCGGTGATGTCGGTCGGTACCGGCAGCGCGCGACGTCCCAGCGCCTCGACTTCCGCAGCCACCTTCTCGAGCCGTTCACGGGTGCGGGCGGCAAGGACGACGTCGGCACCGTGCGACGCACATCGCAGGGCGAGGGTGCTTCCCAGGCCGGGCCCCACACCGGAGATGACGACGACGCGATCCTCCAACAAGCCGGCGGCGCTCATCCGAGCATCCGATCGGCGACGGCAGCCTGACGTGCCCCGATGCGCGCGGCCCAGTCCTCGGGGGTGATGCGGTTCGACTCGTGGAACGGCAGCGCGCCGGGCAGTTCGTCGAACGGGACGACCTGTGCCACCGGTCCGTCCGCAGAAGAAAGCTCGCGATCGAGCCGGTGCCAGCGGAACTGCAGGATGCCGCGGCTGCGCCCGAGGGTTTCCACCCAGTTGGTGAGCCCGGGATTGCGGGCCGACACCACGATCCGGACCATCCCGTCCGGATCGACCTGTGCCTGAGTGTTGTTCAGCGATGTCTGGTGATGGATGTACTCCAGCGAGATGTACCAGAGGCTTCCGATCTGGAAGCCCAGATACGGTGCGTCGGTCGCGGGCAGGGTCAACACCATCGCTTCGTCGTCGGCCAGGTCGAAATGACCCACCGACGAGTACTGGGTGTCGAGCCCGCCCGGTGTCCGCCGCGGTTCGGTGACGGTGTTGACCGGAAGCTTCAGGTAGAACCACTCGGGGAACTGCAGCCACGTCTTCACTCGCGAGACGAGGGCGCGACCGGCGCGCTCGTACCGTGTCACCGCATCCTGGCGGGTGGGCTCGGGAGGTGCCGTGCCGAGGGTGTCGAGGCGGTCGATCCGCAGGGTGCCGCGTCGCTGCGTCCAGTCGCTGTAGACCTCCCGGACAACGAGCTGGGACGATCCCGCCGCGAGCGTGAAGTAGTTGCGATCGGGATCGCATGGCCCGGGCCCGAACCGGACTTCGAAACTGCCGTCGTCCTCGATGCGCAGGGCGCGGTCGTCGAAGGCGGTGACGTTGCCGGGTACCGCGGCATCGGTGTAGTTGCCGGCAAGAACCTGGAAACTGAGGTCGCACGTGGTGCCGCGACGTCCGGTGACGACGTATTCGGCGTTGTCGCGCACCACCGCACCCCAGTACAGGGTGTCCGGGTTGTCGAGGCCCATCTTCGCGTACGGGCCGGTGCCGGTGACGAACACGGGATGGGTGCTGCTGTACGCCCACGTGGCGTGGACACACGCGGCGATCCCTCCGGCCAGGTAGCCGTAGCCCTCGGTGAGGTCGGCCTCGGTACGGATGTGCGGGGCGGTGGCGACGATTTTTTCGGCCTCGGCTATCGCCGCGGTGAGTGGATCGGTGAGCACGTCGATCTCCTGTGGTCCATATATGTACCGCTGCGGTAGTCTCCGGTGCGCCGACGATAGAACGTGTTCCAGGGAGGGGTCAATGGTTCGTCGCAGTGACAGCGGCGAAGCGGGGATCGGAGTGCCCCTGCCGGGTGCCGCTCGACGTTCGCCGCCCACCGAGCGTGTCGTGCAGGTCCTCGATCATCTCGTCGCCCGGCCGGGTCTCAGGTTCGGACTCTCGGAGCTGGCGCGCGAACTCGGGCTGAGCAAGCCGACCTGCCTGGGCATACTCACCGCACTCACCGACGCGGGCTACCTCATCCGTGACCCGGCCGACAAGTCCTACGGCCTCGGCCCGGCGCTGATCGTCGCGGGCCGGGCCGCGCAGCGGGGGTTCGCGTCGGGACCGGTCGCACACCGCCACTTGGCTGCCCTGAGCTCCGAGTTCGGTGTGATGTGTACAGCGTCGGCGGTGGTCGGCGACCGGATCGCGATCCTCGACGTGGTCGGGGGAGCCGGCGCCGCCGCGGCCGCCCGCGTGGGGGAGGTCTACCCTTCGCGCCGCCGGTCGGGCTCATGTACGTGCTGTGGGATACCGACGAACGTATCGAGCGGTGGCTGCGTCGCGAACCGACCCTGCCGGTGTCCGTCGATCGCGCACACCTGCGGCGCGTGATCGAGGAGTGCCGCCGCACCGGCTATCTCGTCGAGTCGCTCACCCGCGGCGGCCGGCGCCTCTACGCGCTGATGGCCGGTGTGGTGTCACACGACCTGGCCCCCGATCTCCGGGAGATGCTCGCAGAACTGGTGTCGAGTCCGGGCGAACGAGTGCTGCTGCCCGCCGATCTGGACACGGAACGCACACATCCCGTCAACCTGATCGCCGCGCCCGCCTTCGACCCGGACGGTCATCAGTCGCTCGTGCTGGCACTTCATCTCGAACGGGAGGTCGACCGCGCGGAGGTCGAGCGATGCGGATCGGCATTGCTGAGAGCCGCCGAGGCCGTCACGGTGGACCTCCGGGGCCGGCGTCCGTAGCGAGATCGGGCGTCGACAGCGAGATCGGGGCGTTGACCCGGAATTGAAACTCGTTCTATTCTGTGGCAGTCCTTTTCGACCGACTCGGTACAAATATGGACCGAGAACTCCGGGCTGGGAGCGCACGATGACGACGGTGCCGCCACGACGACCATCTCGGGACGGTGCACGTCGGGATCCCTCCTACGAGCTCAGCCTGCTCGGCGCGCTCGAAGCCGAGTCCGTGCACATCTTCCGCGAGGTCGCCGCGACCTTCGCGAGACCCGTGCTGTTGTTCTCCGGCGGCAAGGACTCGGCGGTGATGCTCCACCTCGCGACGAAGGCGTTCTGGCCGGCGCCGCCGCCGTTCCCCGTCCTGCACATCGACACCGGACACAACTTCGACGAGGTGATCGAGTTCCGCGACCGGACGGTCGCGCACCGGGGAGTTCGCCTGGTGACCGCCTCGGTCCAGGATGATCTCGATGCCGGACGGGCCGTGGAGGACGCCGGGCCCCGCGCGAGTCGTAACCGGCTGCAGACCGGAACCCTTCTGCGGGCGTTGAGGGACGGAGGATTCGACGCCGTGTTCGGCGGCGCCCGCCGCGACGAGGAGAAGGCGCGCGCCAAAGAACGCGTCTTCAGCCTGCGCGACGAGTTCGGGCAGTGGGACCCGAAGGCCCAGCGCCCCGAACTGTGGCACCTCTACAACGGCCGGCACCGCGTGGGCGAGCATGTCCGGGTCTTCCCGCTGTCGAACTGGACCGAACTCGACATCTGGCGATACATCCGGGACGAGCGCGTCGACCTGCCGTCCCTGTACTACGCCCACCGGCGTCCGGTGGTCGAGCGAGACGGAATGCTGCTCGCGCACACCCGTTTCCTCACCCTGCTGCCCGGCGAAACCCCCCGCGACACCCTGGTGCGATTCCGGACGGTGGGCGATGCGACCTGCACCGGATGCGTCGAATCCGCGGCCACCACGGCCGACGAGGTGGTCACCGAAGTCGCGGCGAGCCGCGTCACCGAGCGAGGCGCGACCCGCGCCGACGACCGCATCTCCGAAGCCGGAATGGAAGACCGGAAGAAAGAGGGTTACTTCTGATGCCGGGTCCGCTGCGCATCGCCACCGCCGGCAGCGTCGACGACGGCAAATCCACCCTGATCGGACGGCTCCTGTTCGACTCGAAGGCGGTGTTCGAAGACCAGCTCGACGCGGTGACCCGCACCAGTCACGACCGCGGTGCCGACCGCGCCGACCTGTCGCTGCTCACCGACGGCCTGCGGGCGGAACGGGAGCAGGGCATCACGATCGACGTGGCCTACCGATACTTCGCCACGGCGAACCGGACGTTCGTCATCGCCGACACTCCGGGCCACGAGCAGTACACCCGGAACATGGTCACCGGCGCGTCCACCGCGGATCTCGCGCTCGTCCTCGTCGACGCCCGCAACGGCATCGTCCGCCAGACGCGCCGCCATGCCTTCCTCGCCGGTCTGCTCGGCGTGCGCCACGTGGTCCTGTGCATCAACAAGATGGACCTGGTGGACTGGTCGCAGCAGCGGTACGACGAACTGTGCGACGAATTCCGGCAGTTCGCGACAAAACTCGACATTCCCGATCTCACGTTCGTTCCCGTCTCCGCGCTGCACGGCGACAACGTCGTGTCCCGGACGGCGAACATGCCGTGGTACGAGGGGACTTCGCTGTTGCACCACCTCGAACAGGTGCACGTCGCGTCCGACACCAATCTCATCGATGCGCGCCTGCCCGTGCAGTACGTGATCCGGCCGGCACACAGCGGCGATCGTCCCGGCTTCCGCGGATACGCCGGGACCGTCGCGGGCGGCGGATTCGCGCCCGGAGACGAAGTCGTGGTGCTTCCCTCCGGCTTCGGCACGCACGTGCGCAACATCTGGGGACCGGGCGGCACGGCGCTCGATCACGCGTATGCGGGCGCCGCGGTGTGCATCGACCTCGAGGACGACCTCGATGTGGGCCGCGGGGACATGCTGTGCAGGCCCAACAACCGGCCACTCGCCGGACGCGAGATAGACGCGATGGTGTGCTGGCTCGACGACCGCGCCGCGCTGGAACCGGACGCCCGCTACGTCCTGCTGCACACCACTCGGTCCGTCACCGCGCGGGTGGTGCGTCTGGACTACCGGCTCGACGTCGATACCCTGCACCGCGACGAGACAGCCACTTCCCTGGCTCTCAACGACATCGGGCGGGTGCAACTGCGAACGCAGCAACCCTTGTTGTTCGACCCGTACCGGCGCAACCGGACCACCGGCAGTTTCGTACTCGTCGACGACAGGACCGGCAACACCGTCGCAGCCGGGATGATCACCGGCCCGACTCTCGGTGAGGCCGGGGTGGTGTGGCACTCGGCGGAAGTCGCGCGCGCCGACCGGGGACGATCGGGTGCGACCGTGTGGCTCACCGGGCTGTCCGCGTCGGGCAAGTCCACGGTGGCCGTCGAACTCGAGCGCCGCCTGATCGCGCAGGGCATCCCCGCCTACCGCCTCGACGGTGACAACCTGCGGCACGGACTCAATTCCGATCTCGGGTTCGGCCCGGCCGACCGGGCGGAGAACGTCCGCCGCGTAGGAGCGGTCGCCCAGATGATGGCCGACGCCGGCCTGGTCGCGATCTGTGCGCTCATCAGTCCGTACCGCGCCGACCGCGAACGCATCCGGCAGCAGCACGAGGACGCCGGCATTCCGTTCGTCGAGGTGTTCGTCGATACACCGCTGGCGGAATGCGAAGCCCGCGACCCGAAAGGCATGTACGCGCGCGCCCGGGCGGGGGAGCTGACCGGGTTCACCGGAATCGACGACCTGTACGAACCGCCCCGTGCCCCGGAGCTGGTCCTGCGCCCCGGTGACGGCACCGCGACAGCCCAGGCAGCGCTCGTCGTGCAATTGTTGACGGCATGACCGACGACGCCCACCACGAAGACGCCCGGCTCGCTGCCGAGATTGCCTCAGGCGCAGGAGAATTGTTGTTGACCGTGCGAGCGATCGAGGGTGATGCCCTCGGTGGTCGTGAGCTGGGCCGTCGCGGCGACCACGCGGCCGACACCTACATCCTCGAGAGGCTCGCCGCGGCGCGTCCGGGGGATGCGGTGCTCTCCGAGGAATCCGCCGACGATCCGTCCCGGGTGGACGCGGACCGCGTCTGGATCGTCGACCCCCTGGACGGCTCGAAGGAATACGGTATGCCCGGCCATAGCGACTGGGCGGTGCACGTCGCACTGTGGGAAGCCGGTAAGGGGCTCACCGCGGGAGCGGTCGCACAACCGGCCATCGGCGTCGTACACAGCACCGACGATGCGGCGCCGGCACCGCGACCGATGCGCCGGCGCCCCCGCATCGCCATCAGCGGAAGCAGGCCACCCGCGTTCGTGTTCGACCTCGCACGCGACCTCGGTGCGGACCTGATCCGGATGGGGTCGGCCGGCGCGAAGGCGATGGCGGTGGTCCGTGGAGAGGCCGACGCCTATATCCACGCGGGCGGCCAGTGGGAATGGGACTCGGCGGCACCGGTCGCGGTCGCACAGGCCGCGGGCCTGCACTGTGCCCGGATCGACGGGAGCGCACTGGAATACAACCGCCCGCACCCATACCTGCCCGACCTGGTGATCTGTCGCGCCGACTGGGCGCCGGCCGTGATGGCTGCTCTCGCCGAGCATGCCACCGCGCCCGGGGAGAGCCCGCGGGTGGCGATGGCCCGTGCGTACATCCGGTCCCTCATCCGGCACGACGCCACCGACGTGCGTCTCGCGGCAGATGCGTGGCGGGTGGAGAACGGGCAGCGCACCGGCGACAGCGGCGCGGAGATCCGTCACCGACTCGAACACGGCGCCGAGTACCTGCCCATTCGGAGGGTGCGCGACCTGCAGTTCCACGAGTGGCACCACAGCGTCGTCGCACGCTTCGTGCTCGATGTCGCAGCGGGTCCGACGTCCGAGACGTCCGTGTCGGTCACCGAGCACTTCGAGATTCCGGCGGGGGAGATCCGCTCGATCGTGGCGATCATCGAACCCCTTCCTCAAAATAGTTGAACCTTTTGTGTAGCTTCGATCGGAAGTCACACTTCTTTGGGAGGAATCACGGATGACCGAAGCGCGCGATATCGGAGACGGCATACATGTCGTACCGGTCCCGGTGGCAGACCTGCCCGTCGGAGACACCCAGGTCTACGTGATGGAATCGCCTGGCGGAGTGGTCCTCGTGGACGTCGGATGGGACGACGACAGGTCCTGGGCGGACCTGCAGGCCGGGCTGGCGGTCGCCGGGTTGTCGGTGACCGACGTCGAAGGCGTGGTGGTCACCCACTTCCACCCCGATCACGTGGGCCTCACCGGCAGAATCCGTGAGGCGTCGGGGTGTTGGGTCGCCATGAACGAGGCCGATTTCGCGCACCTCGAGGCGATGACCTCCGGAGCCGACCGGAGCGCGGAGGAGGCGGAATTGCTGCGCCGCGCCGGGGCGCCCGAACCCGAGATCGAACGGCACAGGGAAACGGCGGTCTACCCGCCCGGCCGTCCGGACATCCTTCCCGACCGCAAACTCGCGGCGGACGAGGTGATCCCCCTGGCGGGCCGCTCGTTGCGCACCGTCCTGACTCCGGGGCACACGGCCGGCCACGCGTGTTTCCTTCTCGAGGACCACGGAGTGCTGTTCAGCGGAGACCATGTGCTGGCCACCACCACCCCGCACGTCGGTGAATTCGACTTCCCGCTCCCGGAGCGCGACGCGCTCGGCGAGTATCTGGACTCGCTGCGGGCCGTGTCGACACTGCCCGTCCGGCGGACCCTGCCCGCGCACCGTCAGGAGATCGACGATCTGCCCCGCCGGGCCGGGGAACTCATCGCGCACCACGACCAGCGCCTCGACGACCTCTACGACGCGTTCGGCGACGAAGAACTCACGCTCTGGGAGGCCACGTCGAGGATGCGCTGGTACCGCCCGTGGGACGAGACGCCCATGCAGGGCAAGAAGATGGCACTCGCGGAAGGGTCCGCACACGTGCGGCAGCTCATCGAGCGAGGCCGGGTCCGCCGACTGCCCGGCACCGAACCGGCCCGGTTCGCGCGCGCCTGACGAACACGCCGCCACCCGGCAGCAGAACGACGACGGCCCCGCTTCGAAAACGACGCGGGGCCGTCGTGGTGGTGCCCTCGGCAGGATTCGAACCTGCGACTTCTTGCTCCGGAGGCAAGCGCTCTATCCCCTGAGCTACGAGGGCAATCCGGGCCCACCGGCTGACCGGCGGTGCGGAGCTAGCCTAGCGCATTGCGCGCTCAACTCCACATCCGCAGGTCAGCGCGATAATCCGGGCCCGAGGTGTCCACGATGATCAGTTCATCGGCAACGGTTGACCGCCGCGCTCGGTGAGCATGGACGTGATCAACTCGGATTCACCCGTCTGGGTGTCGACCATCTTCTGGGCGATGTTGCGCACCACATCCGTGCTCGCGTACTGAGCTCCGTACTCCATCATGGGCAGGCCGCCCTGGTGGTGGCGCAGCATCAGCTGGAGGAAGAGCACATCGAGTTCGGGGCCGCGTGCCGCGCGCAGTGCGGTGAGCTCCTCGGACGATGCCATGCCCGGCATCCTGCTCGCCCCGCCCGCCGCGTGCGCGGCGTCGTCCGACCCGTGGCTGTGTCCGTCACTCTCGGCCATCCACGTCATGTAGTCGCCGACCGGGAGCAGCGGGCGACCCCACAAGCTGAGCCAGCCCTGCATCTGACCGACCTGATTCTGCTGGGTGGTCAGGATGTCGTACGCGAGGCTGCGCACCCGGTCGTCCTCGGACTGCGTCACCGCGACCGCAGCCATCTCGATCGCCTGGTTGTGGTGCACCGACATGTCCTGCAAGAACCCCGCGTCGACCGAATCCGCTGCCGGTGTCGCAGGTGCCCGGTCCTCGAGCGGGATCCGTGCGAGGAACCCGGCGAGAAATCCCACGGCGACGGCAGCCACGGTCAGAAGCGCCAGAAACAAGCGCCCGTGCCCGCGGTCGGTGCTCTGCTCGGTCCGGTCGGCAGTGACGTCGCTCATGGTCAGCTCCCGGCCGGTACCTGCATGTCGGTGGGGAACTGTCCGGCACCACCGGCAGGGATCTGCTCGGTGCCGTCGACGGTGCCGCCATCCATCGGGACCGCATCCGGGCCGGGCTCGGACGCATCGAACGGCGGCGGGTTCGCGGGATCGAACGACGCGGGAAGCGTCGAGCAGCTGGCGCCGACCTCGGGGTAGGCGTACTGGTTCAAACGAAGCGACGCGATGAACTGGTCGATGCGCTCGTCGTCGGCGCTGTCGACCTTGAGCTGGTGACCCCACGACTGCAACGAGATCGGGGAATCGAGACCGGGGTACGGCGACATCATCGTGTAGGTGCGGCCGTCGACCTTGCCGGCGAGTGCGTCGCGCGCGGCGTCGTCGACCAGATCCGGGTTGTAGGCGATCCACACGGCGCCGTGCTCGAGCGAGTGCACCATGTTCTCGGTCCGGACGGGCTGGTCGTACACGGTGCCGGTGCAGGTTGCCCACACCGAGTCGTGCGGCCCACCGAACGGCGGCGAGTAGTCGTACGCCACCCGCTGCGCGGGATCGACGTGCTGGCCCGCCTCGTAGTCGACCGTGACGACACCGTCGATCGCCGAGGAAGGATCCTGATTGGACTCGGACGGCGACCACGCCGCCATCTCCTGCTGATTCTGGTATTTCGGCACGATGCTCACCGCGATGACCGCGATCAGGAGGACGACGAGAGCGACGCCTCCGATCATCACCCACGGGATCTGGCGTTGGGAAGGCACGCCGCGCGAACCGCGGCTCTGCTTCTTGGCGGCCTGGATGGCCTTCGACGACTTGGCTCCGGTTTTCTTGTTACCGGACCCACCACTGACAGAACCGCTGGGCATCGCTGGTTGCTCTTTCGACGGGCGGACAAAGAAGATGCGAGCCGCCGAAGCGCGCACGCAACGACAACTCTACGGGCGTCGCGGTGACAGCGGCCCCGGCGTCGGCTATGGGGGAGCGTCGGCGGCCCTTCGGACGAGCCAATAGGATGAATACCTGTGACTCCTTCCGACCTTGCCGAATTGCTCCACGGAACCGCCGCGACCGTCCTCGCCGATCGTGGTCTCGACGTGTCCGTCCTCCCCGAGACCCTTACCGTCGAACGCCCGCGCAACCCTGAGCACGGCGACTACGCGACCAATGTCGCCATGCAGGTCGCGAAGAAGGCCGGAGTCAACCCCCGTGAGCTCGCGACGTGGCTCGCCGAGGCGCTCACCGCCGCCGACGGCATCGACTCGGCCGAGGTCGCCGGTCCCGGCTTCCTCAATATCCGCCTCGCTGCCGACGCGCAGGGAGCGATCGTCGCGAAGGTCCTCGACGAGAACGACGCGTACGGCGCCGGGGACGACCTCGCCGGTAAGAAGATCAATCTCGAGTTCGTCTCGGCGAACCCCACCGGACCGATCCACCTCGGTGGCACCCGCTGGGCAGCCGTCGGTGACGCGCTCGGCCGGATCCTCACCGCACAGGGCGCGGAGGTCACGCGGGAGTACTACTTCAACGACCACGGCACCCAGATCGACCGCTTCACGCGGTCTCTGGTCGCATCGGCGCTCGGCGAGCCCGCCCCGGAGGACGGATACGCCGGTGCATACATCGTCGACATCGCCGACGAGGTGCTGAAGCAGCGCCCGGACGTGCTGGATCTGCCCGACGCGGAGCGCGACGAGGTCTTCCGCTCGATCGGGGTCGAGCTGATTTTCGCCCACATCAAGCAGACCCTCCACGAATTCGGTGTCGACTTCGACGTCTACTTCCACGAGAACTCGCTGTTCGAATCCGGAGCGGTCGAGAAGGCGGTCGAGACACTCAAGGCGTCCGGCAACCTGTACTTCTCGGACGGCGCGTGGTGGCTCAAGAGCACCGATTTCGGAGACGACAAGGATCGCGTCGTCATCAAGTCCGACGGCAACGCCGCCTACATCGCCGGCGACATCGCCTACTTCCAGGACAAGCGGTCGCGAGGCTTCGACCTGTGCATCTACATGCTCGGCGCCGACCATCACGGCTACATCGCGAGACTGAAGGCAGCCGCCGCCGCGTTCGGTGACGATCCCGACACCGTCGAGGTCCTCATCGGTCAGATGGTCAACCTGGTGCGCGGCGGCGAGACCGTCAAGATGAGCAAGCGGGCAGGCACCGTGATCAGCCTGGACGACCTCGTCGAGGCGATCGGTGTCGACGCTGCCCGCTACGCGCTCGTGCGTTCCTCGGTCGATCAGAGCATCGACATCGATCTCGAACTGTGGACGAGCACCACCAGCGAGAACCCGGTGTACTACGTGCAGTACGCGCACGCCCGGCTGTCTTCGATCGCACGCAACGCCGCCGATCTCGGGCTCGGCACCGAAGGCGCCGACCTGTCGCTGCTCACCCACGAGCGCGAGGGCGACCTCATCCGCACCATCGGCGAGTACCCCCGTGTCCTCGCCAAGGCTGCCGAACTGCGCGAACCGCACCGCGTGGCCCGCTACCTCGAGGAACTCGCCGGCACCTACCACCGGTTCTACGACGCCTGCCGCATCCTGCCCCAGGGCGACGAAGAACCCGGCGCCCTGCACACCGCGCGCCTGGCGCTGTGTGCCGCCGCGCGCCAGGTGCTCGGCAACGGCCTCGGACTGCTCGGCGTCTCCGCTCCGGAGCGGATGTGAACGCGCACCCGGCCGGGCCCCGGCACGCAGAGATTCCCCACGCCCCGACCCTCGCGGAACGTCCCCGCGACGCGGGTGAACTCAACAAACTCCATGCGCACGTGTGGCCCCGCAACGCGAGTCGCGGCGACGACGGTGTCCTGCAGATCGCGGGAGTGCCGGTCACCGACCTCGCCGAGAAGTACGGCACGCCGCTGTTCGTCGTCGACGAAGACGACTTCCGGTCGCGGTGCCGCGAGATCGCCGAGGCGTTCGGCCCGACGGCACGGGTGCATTACGCGTCGAAGGCGTTCCTGTGCACCGAGATCGCGCGGTGGGTCCACCAGGAGGGGTTGTCGCTCGACGTGGCGTCCGGCGGTGAACTCGCGGTCGCGCTGCACGCCGGCTTCCCCGCCGACAAGATCGCCATGCACGGCAACAACAAGTCCGTGCACGAACTGCGCAGCGCAGTGGGCGCCGGTGTCGGTCACATCGTGCTCGACTCGATGGCCGAGATCGACCGCCTCGACGAGATCGCCGGTGAGCTGGGTGTCGTGCAGGACGTCCTCATCCGGGTCACCGTCGGTGTCGAGGCACACACCCACGAATTCATCTCGACGGCGCACGAAGATCAGAAGTTCGGTCTGTCGCTCGCCGGTGGCGCGGCCATGGCCGCCATCCGCCGCGTGTTCGCCACCGGCAACCTCCGGCTCGTCGGGTTGCACAGCCACATCGGTTCGCAGATCTTCGACGTCGACGGATTCGAACTGGCCGCGCATCGCGTGATCGGACTGCTACGCGACGCCGTCGCCGAGTTCGGACTCGACCGGACGGCGCAGATGAGCATCGTCGATCTCGGCGGTGGCCTCGGCATCTCGTACATCCCGAGCGACGACCCGCCGCCGGTCGCGGACCTTGCCGCGAAGCTCACCGACATCGTGCGCAACGAGTCGGCCCTCGTCGGCCTGCCCGAACCCACGATCGCCGTCGAACCCGGACGCGCGATCGCCGGACCGGGCACCGTGACTCTGTACGAGGTGGGCACCGTCAAGGACGTCGGAGTGGGGACGGGCCACACCCGCCGCTACATCAGCGTCGACGGCGGAATGAGCGACAACATCCGCACCTCGCTCTACCAGGCCGAGTACGAGTCGCGGCTCGTCTCGCGGGTCAGCGACGCGGAACCCGTCGTCGCCCGCGTCGTGGGCAAGCACTGTGAGAGCGGTGACATCGTGATTCGCGACGCGTGGATGCCGTCCGACGTGGGCGCCGGTGATTTACTGGCGGTAGCGGCGACGGGTGCATACTGCTACTCGATGTCCAGCAGGTACAACCTGCTGCCTCGTCCCGCCGTCGTGGCTGTCAAGGACGGCGTCTCGCGTGTCCTGCTACGTCGGGAAACCGTCGAAGATCTGCTCAGCTTGGAGGTTACGGAGTGACCAACTCAACGGTGACCGATGCACCGGGGCAGCGCCCCGTCGGTGTAGCGGTGCTCGGCCACGGCACGGTAGGAGCCGAGGTCGTGCGGATCATCCGTGATGATGCTTCGGACCTCCGTGAGCGCATCGGCGCCCCGCTCGAACTGCGCGGGATCGCGGTGCGGGACCTCTCCTACGACCGGGGCGTGCCGGCGGAACTTCTCACCACGGACGCCGAGGCGTTGATCACCCGCGACGACGTCGACATCGTCGTCGAACTGATCGGCGGAATCGAACTGCCCCGCACTCTGGTGCGTGCGGCACTCGACGCCGGCAAGTCGGTCGTCACCGCCAACAAGGCGCTGCTCGCCGCGTACACCGGTGAACTCGCCGAGGCTGCCGAGTCGCACAACGTCGATCTCTACTTCGAGGCCGCGGTGGCCGGTGCGATCCCCGTCATCCGTCCTCTGACCCAGTCGCTCGCGGGTGACCGGGTCGACCGTGTCGTCGGCATCGTCAACGGCACCACCAACTTCATCCTCTCCGCGATGGACGACACGGGCGCCGACTACGCCGAGACACTCGCCGAGGCCGGCCGCCTCGGGTATGCCGAAGCGGACCCCACCGCCGACGTCGAGGGCTACGACGCCGCGGCCAAGGCCGCGATTCTCGCGTCGATCGCCTTCCACACGAGGGTGACCGCCAGCGACGTGTACCGCGAAGGCATCTCGAACATCACGGCAGCGGACCTCACCTCTGCCCGCGCCCTGAACTGCACCATCAAACTGCTCGCACTCTGCGAACGGGTCTCCGATCCCGACGGCAAGGACCGCGTCTCGGCCCGGGTGTACCCCGCCCTCGTACCGCGTGAGCATCCCCTGTCGACGGTGAGCGGTGCGTTCAACGCGGTCGTGGTCGAAGCCCAGTCCGCGGGACGGCTCATGTTCTACGGCCAGGGAGCGGGCGGCGCCCCGACCGCGTCCGCGGTGATGGGCGACGTCGTGATGGCGGCCCGGAACCGTGTGCACGGTGGCCGCGGACCGCGCGAGTCCCGATACGCGAAGCTCGATATCGCCCCGATGAGCGACATCGTGACGCGGTACTACGTGAATCTGCAGGTCGCCGACCGTGCCGGTGTGCTCTCGGCCGTCGCTGCGGAGTTCGCGAACCGCGGCGTCAGCATCTCCGCTGTGCGACAGGAGGGTGCCGCAGAAAGCGCCCGCCTGGTGGTGCTCACGCACCGCGCCACCGATCGGGCGCTGGCGGACACCGTCGCCGCGCTCGACAAGCTCGAATCCGTTATTGCTGTGACCAGCGTCCTGAGACTGGAGGGATCCGCCGAATGAGTGCGGCCGAAAAAAACACTGCTCCCGTGCACACCCCGTGGCCCGGGCTGATCGAGGCGTACCGCAGTCGCCTCCCGATCGGTGACGGCTGGAAGACGGTGACGCTGTGCGAGGGCGGTACGCCGCTGCTCCCGGCCCCCCGGTTGTCGGAGATCACCGGGTGCGACGTCTACATCAAGGTCGAGGGCCTCAACCCCACGGGGTCGTTCAAGGACCGCGGCATGACGATGGCCGTCACCGAAGCACTCGCGACCGGCAAGCAGGCGGTGCTGTGTGCGTCCACCGGCAACACGTCGGCGTCGGCGGCGGCGTACGCGTCGCGCGCCGGGATCGGCTGCGCGGTGCTCGTGCCCCAGGGCAAGATCGCCATGGGTAAGCTCGCACAGGCGGTCATGCACGGCGCGAAGATCGTTCAGGTCGAGGGTAATTTCGACGACTGCCTCGAACTCGCCCGCAAGACCACCGCCGAGTTCCCGACGATCGGGCTCGTCAACTCCGTCAACCCGGTTCGTATCGAGGGCCAGAAGACCGCGGCGTTCGAGATCGTCGACGCACTCGGCGACGCACCCGACGTGCACGTGCTGCCCGTGGGCAACGCCGGCAACATCACCGCGTACTGGAAGGGCTACTCCGAGTACTTCGCGGACGGCCTGAGCTCGCGCAAGCCCCGGATGCTCGGTGTCCAGGCAGCCGGTGCCGCCCCGCTCGTGCTCGGGCACCCGGTGAAGGAGCCCGAGACGATCGCCACAGCCATCCGGATCGGTGCACCCGCGTCGTGGAACGGTGCGGTCACCGCGAAGGACGAGTCCGACGGCGCGTTCCGCGCGGCCACGGACGAGGAGATCCTCGAGGCCTACCACCTGCTCGCGAAGTCCGAGTCGATCTTCGTCGAGCCCGCCTCGGCAGCATCGATCGCCGGCTTGCTCGCGGCCTCCAAGGACGGATGGCTGCCGCGCGGACTGCGGGTGGTGTGCACGGTGACGGGCAACGGCCTCAAGGATCCGGACACCGCGCTGCGCGACGTTCCCGTCGTCGAGCCGATTTCGGTCGATCCCGTCGCAGTGGCGTCGGCGCTCGAGTTGGTCTGAGTTGACCGCCACGGCTTCCTCTGTTGGGAATCAGAACATGACGCAAACGCTGCCCGTAGGAATCTCGGTGACCGCCCGGGTTCCTGCTTCGAGTGCGAACCTGGGGGCCGGGTTCGACTGCCTCGGCCTCGCACTCGGGCTCTACGACGAGATCACCGTGACGACAACCGGTTCCGGTCTCGACGTGCGCGTCGAAGGGGAAGGCGCCCAAGAGGTCCCTTGGGGCCCGTCGCATCTCGTGGTTCGCGCCGTCGAGCGCGGTCTCGAAGCGGCGGGCATCTGGGCCGACGGTCTCGACGTGGTGTGCCGCAATGTGATTCCTCATTCCCGCGGCCTGGGGTCGTCGGCATCGGCTGCGGTCGGCGGACTCGCCGCCGCCAACGGTCTGGTGCGCAAAGTCGCGCCCGAGCGGGTGCTCGACGACGCCCAGCTCGTCCAGCTCGCCTCCGAGTTCGAGGGGCATCCCGACAATGCGTCGGCGAGTGTGCTCGGTGGTGCGGTGGTCTCGTGGAGCGAGGTGGACAGCGGCTGCGAACAACGGCGGTTCCGCGCGGTGTCGCTGAGCGTGCACCCCGGCATCAAGGCCGTCGCCCTGGTGCCGTCGGTTCGCTCGTCGACCGCGCACACGCGCGGGCTGCTGCCTTCGCTCGTCCCGCACCGCGACGCGGCGTTCAACGTGAGCCGCGCTGCCCTGGCGGTGGTCGCCCTGACCGAGCGGCCGGATCTGCTCATGGCGGCCACCGAGGATCTTCTGCACCAAGCCCAGCGCGCTCCCGCCCTGCCGCTGACCACCAAGTGGGTGACCACGCTGCGCGCTGCCGGGATTCCCGCCATGGTCTCGGGTGCCGGCCCCACTGTGCTCGCGCTGACCACAGAGCCGTTCCCCGACGAATTGCGGGCTGCGGCGGAGGCGGACGATCTCACTGTCCTTCCTCTCGATGTGGCCGAGGGAGTGCAGGTCGACTGACGCGGTTCGTGTCACACCGCACACCGCTGTGCGTGCGCGTCGATTCTTGCCCTGCGTCCAGTTCGTCGCTATCCTGTGGGAAGTCCGCACGTCGTGCGTCCGAAGTCGCCGGATTCTCCAGGACACTCACTCCAGCTCCATGGGGCGTCGATCCCGGGTCTATCCTCACCTGCTCCCGATTCAGGGGGAGGGCCAGGCCGCACCCACCGGATCGGTGTGGTGGCGGACGTGCCGACCGTTCGATTCATGAACTCGTACGGCAATCCCAGCTCAGTGCCAGGAACTGATCTGCGGAACGAACCCTCGGCTCTGTGTAGAGCAACGAGGGAAGGAAAGGATCTCCGTGACAGATACGGACCTGATCGCCACATCCGCTCCCGACACCACCGAGTCTGCCGGAGATTCCGCACAGTCTCCGGTTCGCGCCGGTCGGCGCGGCACCGGCCTGTCGGGCATGGTGCTCGCCGAGTTGCGGACTCTCGCCGCCGAACTCGGCATCAAGGGAACCTCGGGTATGCGCAAGGGCGATCTCATCGCTGCGATCAAGGAGCGGCAGGGCGCAGGCGCCAAGCCCGCCCCCGCTGCAGCACAGCCCGCGACCGAGACGCCCGACGAAGCCTCGGCTCGCCCCGCGCGTGCTCGCCGTGCCCGCGCCGCCGCGCAGGATGATGCTGCCGTGACTCCGGTCGCCGGCACCGAGCCTGCGAGCGACAAGCCTGCCGAGACCGGCGCTGTCGCCACCGACACGAAGCCGGAGCGCAACGCCGAGACCGGCGCAGATTCCGAAGGCGAGTCCGACGGACCCCGGCGTGGACGCGGCCGACGCGGCCGCCGTGGCGCGGACCAGACCGACCAGGGTCAGACCGATGCCGGCGCACCGGCGTCCGAAGGCAACGACCGCGACTCTCAGGAGCGCGGCGACGGTCATTCTCGTGAGAAGTCGCAGGACCGCTCCGAGGGTGACGGTGGCAACCGGCGCGACCGCAACCAGGGTGATCGCAACCAGGGTGACCGCAACCAGGGTGATCGCAACCAGGGCGACCGCAACCAAGGCGACCGCAACCGGAACGACCGCCATCAGGACCGTGACCGGAACGATCGTGACCAGGGTGATCGCAGCCAGGGCGACGGCAACAACGGTCCGCGCCAGGACAACCGGGCGGGCGACGACGAGGAAGGCGGCCGCGGCCGTCGTGGGCGTCGCTTCCGCGAGCGCCGTCGCGGACGCGAGCGCGGCGAGGGCGGCGGCAGTGCCGATCGTGAGCCCGAGATCCGCGAGGACGACGTGCTCCAGCCGGTCGCGGGCATCCTCGACGTGCTCGACAACTACGCGTTCGTCCGGACCTCCGGTTACCTGGCCGGCCCCAACGACGTCTACGTGTCGATGAACATGGTGCGGAAGAACGGCCTGCGCCGCGGCGACGCCATCACCGGTGCCGTGCGTGTGCCTCGCGAGGGTGAGCAGGCCGGCAGCCAGCGCCAGAAGTTCAATCCGCTCGTGCGTCTGGACACGGTCAACGGTGGGGACGTCGAGGCGGCCAAGCGCCGTCCCGAGTTCAACAAGCTCACGCCGCTGTACCCGAACGAGCGACTGCGCCTCGAAACGCAGCAGAACATCCTGACCACTCGTGTGATCGACCTGGTCATGCCGATCGGCAAGGGACAGCGCGCGCTCATCGTCTCGCCGCCCAAGGCCGGTAAGACGACGGTCCTGCAGGACATCGCCAACGCGATCGCCGTCAACAACCCCGAGTGCTACCTCATGGTGGTGCTGGTCGACGAGCGTCCCGAAGAGGTCACCGACATGCAGCGTTCGGTGAAGGGCGAGGTCATCTCCTCGACCTTCGACCGTCCGCCGTCAGACCACACGTCCGTGGCCGAACTCGCGATCGAGCGCGCCAAGCGCCTCGTCGAGATGGGACGCGACGTCGTCGTGCTGCTCGACTCGATCACTCGCCTCGGCCGCGCGTACAACAACTCGTCGCCGGCGTCGGGACGCATCCTGTCGGGTGGTGTCGACTCGACCGCGCTGTACCCGCCGAAGCGGTTCCTGGGCGCGGCACGCAACATCGAGAACGGCGGATCGCTCACCATCATCGCCACCGCGATGGTGGAGACCGGCTCCACGGGCGACACTGTGATCTTCGAGGAGTTCAAGGGCACGGGTAACGCCGAGCTCAAGCTCGATCGCAAGATCGCCGAGCGTCGCGTGTTCCCGGCGGTGGACGTCAATCCGTCGGGCACTCGTAAGGACGAGCTCCTCATGAGCCCCGACGAGTTCGCGGTCGTGCACAAGCTGCGCCGCGTGCTCTCCGGCCTGGACTCTCATCAGGCGATCGATGTGCTCATCGATCGGCTCAAGAAGTCCAAGACGAACATCGAGTTCCTGATGACGGTCGCGAAGACCGCCCCGGGAGCTCTGGAAGACTGACATCGGGGCCCGGGAATTTTTCCCGGGGCCAGGTGTTTGGCATAATCGAACGGCTCAGTCCGGCTCCGGTTCACGTCTTCGATCCGCGAAGGCGACCCGGCGGCCACGAAAGGGACACCATGAAGGCAGGAATCCACCCCAACTACGTGGCGACAACCGTCGTCTGCGGTTGCGGCAACACGTTCGAAACGCACAGCACCAAGGAGTCGGGACGGATCACCGTCGAAGTCTGCTCCAAGTGCCACCCGTTCTACACCGGCAAGCAGAAGATCCTCGACACCGGCGGCCGCGTCGCCCGCTTCGAGGCTCGCTACGGCAAGCGTCCTTCCAAGAAGGCCGACGCCGACAGCTAGCTGTCACGCCGACGCCCGGTTCTGTCTTCGTCACAGGCCGGGCGTCGGCTTTTTTGTTCCACCGGTGTACCGGCGCGGCCGGGCACCCCTCGATACACACGCGTCGAGCGCCGCAACACCGAAGCAGGCGCACGGCATCGAAGCACACAGCATCACAGAGCGGAGCGACCCATGGCGGGGCAGACCAAGCCGTCGGCCATCGACGACATCCTGGCCGAATACGCGGGTCTGGAACAGCAATTGTCCGACCCGGCGCTGCACAACGATCCGTCGATTGCGCGCAGGGTAGGAAAGCGGTTCGCCGAGCTCGCCCCGGTCATGGCCACGTACACCAAACTGACCGCCGCACGCGACGACCTCGGAGCCGCTCGCGAACTGGCCGCCGACGACTCCGCCTTCGCCGACGAGGTGAACAAGCTCGAAGAGCAGGTCGCCGAGCTCGACCGCACGCTCACCGATCTCCTCGCGCCCCGCGATCCGCACGACGGGGACGACGTGGTGCTCGAAGTGAAGTCCGGAGAGGGCGGCGAGGAGTCCGCGCTGTTCGCGGCCGATCTCGCCCGCATGTACACCCGCAACGCCGAGAACTCCGGCTGGCGTGTGGAAGTCCTCGGCGCGACCTATTCGGATCTCGGCGGCTACAAGGACGTCACCTTGTCCATCAAGTCGAAGACCGACGTCCGGGACGGCGTATGGTCGCGGCTCAAGTTCGAGGGTGGGGTGCATCGGGTGCAGCGCGTCCCGGTCACCGAATCGCAGGGTCGCGTGCACACCTCCGCGGCCGGCGTCTTCGTCTATCCAGAACCCGACGAGGTGGAAGAGGTGCAGATCGACGAGGGCGATCTGCGCATCGACGTGTACCGCTCGTCCGGCAAGGGTGGGCAGGGCGTCAATACGACCGACTCCGCCGTCCGGATCACCCACCTGCCGACGGGGATCGTCGTCACGTGTCAGAACGAGCGGTCGCAGTTGCAGAACAAGGCCCGTGCGATGCAGGTTCTCGCCGCGCGTCTGCAGGCCGCAGCCGAAGAAGCAGCGGACGCGGAGGCCTCGGCGGGCCGTGCGAGCCAGGTGCGCACCGTCGACCGCTCCGAGCGCATCCGGACCTACAACTACCCCGAGAACCGCATCACCGACCACCGCATCGGCTACAAGGCGCACAATCTCGACGCTGTGCTCGACGGAGACATGGATGCGCTTCTCGACGCGCTCGCGGCCGCCGACCGGCAGGCCCGGCTCGCCGCCGAGTAAGCGCGTGCCCCGCCGCGTCGGTGGCGAGTCCCCTGTGCGAGGTATGCCTGGGGGACCTCGTGGCATCGGAGCGGCCGTGGGCATGGCACGCTGTACTGCGTGAGTCGTCAACCCCTGCGCCTGGCCATCATCGAAGCAGCGTCGGTGCTCGAGGAAGCGGGTGTCGCGAGCCCGCGTGTCGACGCCGAACTGCTTGCCGCGCACCTGCTCGGAATCGAGCGAGGCCGGCTCGGGCTCGTGCCCCTCGTCGATTCGGCCATGATCGAGGCCTACCGCGCGATGGTGGACCAGCGCGCCAAGCGCATTCCCCTCCAATACATCCTCGGCACGTCGCCGATGGGCGAGATCGACCTCGCCGTCGGGCCCGGCGTGTTCGTGCCCCGGCCCGAGACGGAACTGCTTCTCGGTTGGGCGCTGGCATTTCTCGAACGCCACGGACGCCGCAATCCCGTCGTGCTCGATCTGTGTACGGGATCGGGTGCGCTCGCACTCGCTATTGCCCATGCCCGGCCGGATGCCGTCGTGCACGCCGTGGAACTCGAGCCGCGGGCGCTCGCCTGGGCGCGGCAGAACGCCGAGACCCGTGCGAACGACGGCGACATGCCGATCGTGCTGCACCAGGGTGACGTGACCGACCGCACCCTGCTCGCCGCGCTCGAGGGCGCCGTCGACATCGTGGTGTCCAACCCGCCGTACATCCCCGAGGGAACCGCCCTCGAGCCCGAAGTCGCCGAGCACGACCCGCATTCTGCGTTGTTCGGCGGCCCGGACGGACTGTCCGTCATCAAACCGATGATCTCGAACATCGCGCGCTGGTTGCGAATCGGGGGAGCGGCGGCGGTGGAACACGACGACACCAACGGCATGCTCGTCGCCGAGCTGTTCGCGCAGCGCCGCGTCTTCGACGACGTCGTCGAGCATTACGACCTGGCGGGCAAGCCCCGATTCGTGGTCGCGCACCGGGTGCCGACCGACGTCGAAGCGAGTCGTGCGGCAGTCCGTTCCTCGGCTGGTGGTTAGCCCGGGCGCCGAGCCCCGCGACGGAATACTCGAGCGCTAGTGGAAGGATGAGTGCGTGAGCACCGTGTACGACTGCAACAAACCAGATTCGCGCGCCGCAGGATTGAACGCGGCGCGGGGCGCGCTCAAGGCAGGACGCCTCGTCGTCGTGCCCACCGACACGGTGTACGGCCTCGCAGCCGACGCATTCGACAGTTCCGCTGTCTCCGCGCTGCTGAGGGCGAAGGGACGCGGACGGGACATGCCGGTGCCCATCCTCGTCGGATCGTGGACGACGATCGACGGCCTCGTCAGCACCGTGCGCCCCGAAGCGCGCGAACTCATCCGTGCGTTCTGGCCCGGCGGCCTCAGCCTGGTGGTGCATCAGGCACCGTCGCTCGCGTGGGATCTCGGCGACACCCGCGGAACGGTGATGCTGCGCATGCCCCTGCACCCGGTGATCCTCGAGTTGCTGCGCGAGGTCGGACCGCTCGCAGTGTCGAGCGCCAACATTTCCGGTCGCCCGCCCGCCACCGACGCCGGTCAGGCGCGTGAACAGCTCGGGGAATCCGTCGGGGTGTATCTCGACGGTGGACCGGCCGAACACGGCGTCGCGTCGACGATCGTCGATCTCACCGGTGACCGCCCCCGGATCCTGCGCGAAGGCGCGGTGTCGGCCGAGGACGTCGCCGAGGTTCTCGGCGATGATCCCGAACGCCTGCGCTCCGGCGGGGAGTAGCGGGCGGAGGAACGGAGCACGTGACTTCAGCCGACTCGGTCGTACTGCTCGCGCAAGCGGGACGTGGCGCGGGCGTACCCATCAGGGAACTGCTTCTGGTGCTTCTCACCTCTGCGGTGGTGACCTTTCTCGCCACCGGAGTGGTCCGGATCCTGGCGATCAAGTTCGGTGCGGTGGCGATCCCTCGCGATCGTGACGTGCACGTCACTCCGACGCCGCGTCTGGGCGGGGTCGGGATGTACATCGGACTCGTGGCGGGCATCGTCTTCGCGCAGCATCTGCCGGCGCTGACCAGAGGTTTCGAGTACACCACCGAGATGGGTGCCGCGCTGGTGGCGGCGTCGATCATCGTGCTCGTGGGCATCATCGACGACCGGTGGGGACTCGACGCCCTCACCAAGTTCGTGGGGCAGGTGACCGCTGCCGGGGTGCTGGTGGTGATGGGCGTGAGCTGGATCGTGATCTACGACCCCTTCAGCGGTTCCACGCTCGTGCTCGACCAGCTGCAAGGGGGACTCATCACGGTCGCGGTGGCCGCCGTGATGATCAACGCGATGAACTTCGTCGACGGCCTCGACGGTCTCGCGGCCGGTCTCGGACTGATCGCCGCGGTCGCGATCTGTGTGTTCTCGGTGGGACTGCTGCTCGATCAGGGCGGAGACGTCTCGGCGTATCCGCCGGCGCTGATCGCGGCCGCGCTGGCGGGGGCGTGCCTGGGGTTCCTGCCGTTCAATTTCCAGCCCGCGAAGATCTTCATGGGGGACTCGGGCTCGATGTTGATCGGCCTGATGCTCGCGGCCATCTCGACCAGCGCGTCGGGCCGAATTCCCCTCAGTGCCTATGGTTCCCGCGACCTTCTCGGTCTCCTGTCGCCGCTCATCCTGATCGGCGCTGTCATGTTCATCCCGATTCTCGACCTCCTCCTCGCGATCGTCCGGCGCACGCGCGCCGGCGTGAGCCCGTTCAGCCCGGACAAGATGCACCTGCATCACCGGCTGTTGCAGATCGGCCATTCGCACCGGCGTGTGGTGCTGCTCCTCTACTTGTGGGTCGGTGTCCTGGCCTTCGGAGCCGTGGGTTCGTCGCTGCTCGACCGCAGGGTGGTCGTGCTGATGACCGCCGCCGGCCTGTTGTTCGCGCTCGTGGTGACCGCCGTCCCATCGCTGCGTCATCACGACGGTGACGGGGATGCACCGCCGAAGCGCTTCCGCCGGGTCCGTTAGGCTCGATTACTGTGACCTCCCCGGATCTTCCCGAACCCGAACACTCCCTGCCCACCCTGCCCGACGCGTCGGCACCCATGCGCGCGGCCGTCCGGTACGGCGTACTCGGACTGCTCGCGCTGGCCGTCGTGGCGTCGATCGTGTCCGTGCTCGTCGCGGGAACGCCCGGCCTGTGGGGAGCGCTGATCGGTGCGGCCGTCGGCGGCGGGTTCATCCTGTTCACCGCGCTCGGTGTGCTGCTGACCGCGAAACTCCCGGCGATGACCGCGGGCGCGGTACTGCTCGGAACGTGGCTACTCAAGCTGATCCTCGCCATCGTGGTGATGGCGACGCTCGATCCGCTGGACTTCTACAACCGGAACGCGCTCGTCCTGACGATCGTGCTGGCGCTGGTGATCGTGCTCGGTGCGGAAACGTACGGCGTGGTGTCCCAGCGCGCGCTCTACGTCGATCCGGAGCCGTCGGCCGGCAGCGGAAACGACGATCAGTAGTAGATACGTGTGTCAATTACCCGCGGGTAGGGTACCCACCTACGCCCTGTCGTAGAGCAGTTGGTAGTGTGGTTTTCACGAAGGTGACACTGCACGCGAGGGCCCTGGGCCGAGCACGCGGTTGTGACTTCATAGGCGGTCGTGTTCAATGACCGCCGAGTCGACGAGAGTCGCCGACACCGGCAGGACGCGGAACCGCTTCGGCGGTTCGGAACACTGGCGAATACGCGAGCCGACCTGGTCGACTTGTTGGATCGTCAATGTCCGATCGAACCGCAGACGGCAATGCCTGCGGCCGACTACGGGAGAGAGCGCTGAGCGTCACCACCTTGGCAGCCGGAGAATTCCACGCGCCGTCACTTGCTGATTTTTTCCCACCGCCAATCCTCTTCGAGGGCACCCCCTTCGAGATGGATCGACTGATGCTTATCCGCGTCGTCGTTGCACTGCTCGTCGCAGTCTTCTTCTTCTTCGCCATGCGGAGTCCGAAGATCGTGCCGCGAGGCGTGCAGAACGTCGCCGAGATCATGCTCGACTTTGTTCGTATCCACATTGCCGAGGACATCCTCGGCAAAGAGCAGGGGCGCCGGTTCCTGCCGGTGATCGTCACCATCTTCTTCTTGGTGGTCGGGCTCAACCTGACCTCGATCATCCCCTTCCTCAACATCTCGTCGAATGCGCGAATCGGCATGCCGATCGTCCTTGCTGCGCTCGCCTACATCGTCTTCAACTACGTAGGCATCAAGAAGTACGGATTCTTCCGCTACGTCAAGAGCAGCATCGTCATTCCGAACCTGCCGCCGGCTCTTCACCTTCTGGTGATCCCGATCGAGTTCGTCTCGACATTCCTGCTGCGGCCGTTCACCCTCACCATTCGTCTCATGGCGAACATGCTGGCCGGACATATCATGCTGGTGCTGTTCTTCAGCGCCACGCAGTTCTTCTTCTTCGACTCCGACGGCATCATGAGGTTCTTCGGTATCGGTTCGCTCATCGGCGGAGTCGCGTTCACCTTCTTCGAGCTTCTGGTGATCGTCCTGCAGGCCTACATTTTCGCGCTGCTCACAGCGGTGTACATCGATCTGGCGCTGCACGCCGAAGAGCATTAGCTCCCCGAACTGCACGACCTACATCTCTACACACAGACTGACTCGGTCGCCGATCCCCGGGGCCGGGCCACAAGAAAGGGAATGGAACACCAATGAGCGTTGCGCTTCAGGCAGCAGACGTCCTCGCCCAGTCGGAGACCACCATCAGTGGACTCGGTGCGGTCGGCTACGGCCTCGCTGCGATCGGCCCCGGCATCGGCATCGGCATCGTCGTCGGTAAGGCGATCGAGGGCATGGCTCGTCAGCCCGAGATGGCCGGTCAGCTGCGTACCACCATGTTCCTCGGTATCGCATTCACCGAGGCACTGGCGCTGATCGGTATCGTCGCCGGCTTCATCTTCTGATTCGACGACAACCATGGCTGACAGCATCCTGATTCTCGCGGCAGCGGAGGGGGAGACACCCAATCCCCTGCTGCCCGCGACATACGACATCGTTTGGTCGCTCGTCGCCCTGATCATCGTCGGCATCGTCTTCTGGAAGTTCGTACTTCCGATGTTCCAGAAGGTTCTCGACGAGCGTTCGGAGCTGATCGAAGGCGGCATCAAGAAGGCAGAGGAAGCTCAGGCAGAGGCTGCGGCCGCGCTCGAGCAGTATCGTGCCCAGCTCGCCGAAGCCCGTACCGAGGCGGCGCAGATCCGTGAAGAGGCCCGTACGCAGGGCCAGCAGATCATCGCCGACATGAAGGCACAGGCTCAGGAAGAGAGCGACCGCATCGTCGCTGCAGGTCACAACCAGCTGCAGGCCCAGCGCCAGCAGATCGTGGCCGAACTGCGCACCGATCTCGGACGTAGCTCGGTGGATCTCGCCGAGAAGATCATCGGCGAGACACTCGCCGACGATGTGAAGCGTGCCGGCTCGATCGATCGATTCCTCGACGAACTCGACTCCCTCAGCGCTGACTCTGCATCCGGAAAGTGAGCACCATGTACGCAGCAAGCCGTGAGGCACTCGCTCATACGCGTTCCGCGTTGCAGTCCGCCCTGGGCTCGGGTGCCGCGACTGCCGCTGCGGCTCAGGCCGGTTCCGAACTGTTCTCGGTGGTCGAGGCGCTCGACAACCAGCGGGCTCTCCGGAGCGCGCTGGCAGACGCCTCGGCCCCGGTCGCCGTTCGGGTGACGCTGGCCGAGCAGGTCTTCGGGGGGAAGGTTTCGGCCTCGACCCTCGCGACCGTCAAAGCCGCGGCGGGGCAGGACTGGTCGGCACAGTCCGACCTGACCAACTCTCTCGTCCAGCTCGGTCGTGAGGCGTTGCTGAAGGCGGCAGCGGAGCAGAACCAGCTCGACACCGTCGAGGACGAGCTTTTCCGCCTCGGACGCATCGTGGCCGGTAACCCGGACCTCGAGCGGACACTTTCCGACCGCAGCACCACGGTTACGGCCAAGCGGGAGCTGCTGTCGCGTCTGCTCTACGGCAAGGTGACCGCGATCACCGAAGCGTTGGCGGTTCATGCCGTCGGTCGGCTCCGCAAGCCGCCGGCCGAGACGCTCGACGAACTGTCGGCGCTCGCCGCAACACAGCGCGATCGTGCCGTTGCGCACGTCCGAAGCGCGGCACCCCTCGATGCGACGCAGGAAGAGCGGCTCGCCGCTACCCTGGGCCGTATCTACGGGAAGCCTGTGACGGTGCACGTCGAGGTCGATCCCGAGCTTCTCAGTGGATTGGTCGTCCGGGTGGGCGACGAGGTCATCGACGGCAGTGCTGCGGGTCGACTCGCGGCAGTGCGCAAGAGCCTCACGTAGTCCACTTCCGAACACACACATAGATCTTTCCGAAGACCTGATACCGAGAGCAGGAAGAACATGGCGGAGCTGACGATCTCCTCCGACGAGATCCGTAGCGCGATTGACAATTACACCGCGAGCTACTCCCCGGAGGCCTCCCGCGAAGAGGTCGGCGTGGTCGTCGACACCAGTGACGGCATCGCGCACATCAGCGGCCTCCCGTCGGCGATGTCCAACGAGCTGCTGGAATTCCCCGGCGGCGTTCTGGGCGTGGCCCTCAACCTCGAAGCCACCGAAATCGGTGCCGTGATCCTGGGCGACTTCCAGTCCATCCAGGAAGGCCAGGAAGTAAAGCGGACCGGCGACGTTCTGTCCGTCCCGGTCAGCGACAACTTCCTCGGACGCGTCGTGAACCCGCTCGGTCAGCCGATCGACGGCCTCGGCGACATCGAAGCCGACGAGACCCGTGCGCTCGAGCTGCAGGCCGCTTCCGTGCTGGAGCGCCAGCCGGTCGAGGAGCCGCTCCAGACGGGCATCAAGGCCATCGACGCGATGACCCCGATCGGGCGTGGCCAGCGCCAGCTCGTGATCGGCGACCGCAAGACCGGCAAGACCGCGGTCTGCATCGACGCGATCCTGAACCAGAAGGCCAACTGGGAGTCCGGCGACGCGTCGAAGCAGGTGCGCTGCATCTACGTCGCGATCGGCCAGAAGGGCTCCACCATCGCGGGCGTCAAGCAGGCCCTCGAGGAGAACGGCGCGATGGAGTACACCACCATCGTCGCAGCTCCGGCCTCCGACTCCGCCGGCTTCAAGTGGCTCGCCCCGTACACCGGTTCGGCCCTCGGCCAGCACTGGATGTACCAGGGCAAGCACGTCCTCATCGTGTTCGACGACCTGACCAAGCAGGCCGAGGCATACCGTGCCATCTCGCTGCTGCTGCGTCGCCCGCCGGGACGTGAGGCATACCCCGGTGACGTCTTCTACCTGCACTCGCGTCTGCTGGAGCGTTCGGCCAAGCTGTCCGACGCGCTCGGTGGCGGCTCGCTGACGGCACTGCCGATCATCGAGACCAAGGCGAACGACGTCTCGGCCTACATCCCGACCAACGTCATCTCCATCACCGACGGTCAGGTCTTCCTCGAGTCGGACCTCTTCAACAAGGGCGTCCGTCCCGCGATCAACGTCGGTATCTCGGTCTCCCGAGTCGGTGGCGCCGCGCAGACCAAGGGCATGAAGAAGGTCTCCGGCTCCCTGCGTCTGGAACTTGCTCAGTACCGCGAGCTCGAGGCATTCGCGACCTTCGCTTCCGATCTCGATGCCGCATCGAAGGCGCAGCTCGAGCGCGGACAGCGGCTCGTCGAGCTCCTCAAGCAGGATCAGTACTCGCCGATCGCCGTCGAGGACCAGATCATCTCGATCTACCTTGCCGGTGAGGGTGTCTTCGACTCCGTTCCCGTCGGCGACGTCCGTCGTTTCGAGACCGAGCTTCTCGAGGATCTGCATCGCAACGCTTCGGGCGTCTACGAGCAGATCGCCGGTGGCAAGGCCCTGACCGACGAGTCGATCGAGGCACTGACCGCCGCGACCGCCAAGTTCAAGGAGGGCTTCCTCGCCTCCGACGGCAGCCGCGTCGTGAACGAGGCCGAAGCAGAGGCTCTCGGCGCCGACGAAGTGGCGCAGGAGCAGGTCTCCGTCAAGCGCACCTCCGTTCGCAAGTGAACGGGGCGGCCATGACCCAGCGTCCAGTGAAGGGAGTGTGATCGACGAATGGCGAACTTGCGTGAGCTGCGCTCGCGGATCAAGTCGGTCAACTCGACCAAGAAGATCACCAAGGCGCAGGAACTGATCGCGACGTCGCGCATCACGAAGGCTCAGGCCCGAGTGGCGGCATCGAAGCCCTACGCCGAGGAGATCACCAAGGTCCTCTCGGAGTTGGCCAGCGCGTCCTCGTCGCTGGATCACCCCCTGCTCAACGAGCGCGAGAACCCGAAGCGTGCGGCAGTGCTGGTTGTGACCAGCGACCGCGGTATGGCCGGTGGTTACAACTCCAACGTCTTGAAGGAGGCGGAGGAGCTGCGCCAGCTGCTCGTCAGCGAGGGCAAAGAGCCTGTGCTGTACGTGCTGGGCGGTAAGGGCCTGTCGTTCTACACCTTCCGTGAGCGTCCCGTCGCGGGTGCCTGGACAGGCTTCTCGCAGGAACCCCGTTACACGGATGCTGCGAAGGCGAGCCGGCACCTGGTCGAGCTGTTCATGGCCGGATCCGGTTCCGAGGTGCCTGCACCCAACGGCGAAGGCACCATCGAGGGCGTCGACGAGCTGCACATCGTCTACACCCGGTTCGTGTCCATGCTGACCCAGATCCCCGAGGTGCGTCGTATGGCGCCGCTCGAGGTGAGTGTCACCGAGGACGAGATCGAACTGGGTTCGGACATGCTGAGCGACGGTCATCGTGTATCCGAGGGACCCACGGCCGACTACAACTTCGAGCCCGAGGCGTCGACGCTTCTGTCCGCGCTTCTGCCGAAGTACGTCAGCACGCGAATCTTCGCGTCGCTGCTGGAGGCCGCAGCCTCCGAGTCGGCTGCCCGTCGTACCGCGATGAAGGCCGCGACGGACAATGCCACGGATCTGGTGAACACCCTCAGCCGTCAGGCGAATCAGGCCCGCCAGGCCCAGATCACCCAGGAAATCAGCGAGATCGTCGGCGGTGCCGGTGCGCTCGCCTCGAGTGCAGGAAGTGACTGAACCACAATGACCGCAGCAGTTACCGACAAAAACGCCGGTGCGGCGTCGGCCCTTGCCGGGCGCGTCGTCCGCGTCATCGGCGCCGTCGTCGACGTGGAGTTCCCGCGTGGCGCCGTACCCGAACTGTTCAACGCCCTGCACGCAGAGGTCACTCTGCCGTCCGTGGCGAAGACCCTGACCCTCGAGGTCGCGCAGCACCTGGGTGACAACCTGGTCCGCACGATCTCGATGCAGCCCACCGACGGTCTGGTGCGCGGCACCTCCGTCACCGACACCGGTCGCCCGATCTCCGTGCCGGTCGGCGATGTCGTGAAGGGCCACGTCTTCAACGCCCTGGGCGACTGCCTCGATGCACCCGGAACGGGTCGCGACGGCGAGCAGTGGGGCATCCACCGCAAGCCCCCGGCCTTCGACCAGCTCGAGGGAAAGACCGAAATCCTCGAGACCGGCATCAAGGTCATCGACCTGCTCACCCCGTACGTCAAGGGCGGCAAGATCGGTCTGTTCGGTGGTGCCGGTGTCGGCAAGACCGTTCTGATCCAGGAGATGATCACCCGTATCGCGCGTGAGTTCTCCGGGACGTCGGTGTTCGCCGGCGTCGGCGAGCGCACCCGTGAGGGCACCGACCTCCACCTCGAGATGGAAGAGATGGGCGTCCTCCAGGACACCGCCCTTGTCTTCGGCCAGATGGACGAGCCGCCGGGCACGCGTATGCGCGTCGCCCTGTCCGCACTGACCATGGCGGAGTACTTCCGCGATGTGCAGGGCCAGGACGTGCTGCTCTTCATCGACAACATCTTCCGGTTCACCCAGGCCGGTTCCGAGGTGTCGACCCTTCTCGGTCGTATGCCTTCGGCCGTGGGTTACCAGCCGACGCTGGCCGACGAGATGGGTGAGCTCCAGGAGCGCATCACCTCGACGCGTGGTCGCTCGATCACCTCGCTGCAGGCGATCTATGTTCCCGCCGACGACTACACCGACCCGGCGCCGGCCACCACGTTCGCGCACCTCGATGCGACCACCGAGCTCTCGCGTCCGATTTCGCAGATGGGTATCTACCCCGCTGTGGACCCGCTGACGTCGACCTCGCGCATCCTCGAGCCCGGCATCGTCGGCGCGGATCACTTCCGTGTCGCCAACGAGGTCAAGCGGATCCTTCAGAAGTACAAGGAACTGCAGGACATCATCGCCATCCTCGGTATGGACGAGCTTTCCGAAGAGGACAAGGTCACGGTCAACCGTGCCCGTCGTCTCCAGAAGTTCCTCGGCCAGAACTTCATCGTTGCCGAGAAGTTCACGGGTCAGCCCGGTTCGGTCGTGCCGCTCAGCGACACGATCGAGGCGTTCGACCGCGTCTGCAAGGGCGAGTTCGACCACCTTCCGGAGCAGGCCTTCAACAGCTGCGGTGGACTCGACGATGTCGAGGCCGCGGCCAAGAAGATCTCCGGGAAGTAGGCCGGCGTGGCTGAGATGCGCGTAGACATCGTTGCCGTCGAGGAACGTGTCTGGTCGGGAGAGGCGACTCTCGTCACCGCCCAGACCACCGAAGGCGAAATCGGCGTCATGCCCGGACACGAGCCGGTCCTCGGCCAGCTCGTCGAGGGCGGTGTCGTGTCGGTCAAGACCGCCGACGGGGAGCGTATCGTCATGGCAGTCGACGGCGGATTCCTCTCGGTGACCGCCACGACCGTGACGGTTCTTGCCGAAGCGGCCGTTCTTGCCGAAGACATCGACGTCGAGGCAGCGAAGTCGACCCTGGCCGAAAGTCAGGACGAGGCGGCAGTCGCAGCGGCCAAGGGCCGCCTGCGGGCCGTCGAACGGGCCTGATCGTCGGATACACAACGAAGAGCCGCGACGGAGCCGACAAGCAGTGTCACTCGGAATGATTGTTCTCATCATCCTTGTGGTGCTGCTTGCGGTTGCCGTCGCGGCTCTCGTTTATCGTGCCTTCTCCCTTCGGGGAGGGGGCACTGCTGCGATTCTGCGGGTTCTCCCGCGCAGTGACTGCGCCGGATGGCGCCACGGGATCATCCGCTACGGCGACGAGACGCTCGCCTTCTACAAGCTCTCGAGTCTGCGTCCCGGGCCGGATACGCGGATTTCCCGCCAGGGCATCGAGGTGCGTTCGCGCCGGTACGCCACTGCAGCGGAGACGGACATCATGACCGAGGACATCGTGATCCTCGAGATCGTCGACGGCGACGGATCCTACGAGATCGCTCTGGACAGCGGCGCGAAGACGGCGTTCCTGTCCTGGGTGGAGTCCAGGCCGTCGGGACGCTCGCAGCGCCGCCGTCCCTACTAGATCGACCTACCTACGCGCCCGCTCCGGGCTTCCACAGGACGTCGCCCTCCGGATTGGTGACCCTGCTGAGGATGAACAACAGATCCGACAGACGGTTGAGGTACTTCGCCGGCAAGACTGTCGTGGTCTCGGGTGCGGCGTCCACCGCAGCCCATGCCGAACGTTCCGCCCGGCGCGCCACCGTGCGAGCGGTGTGCAGGAGCGCCGCGGCCGGGGTTCCGCCCGGAAGAATGAACGAATCGAGCGGTCCCAGCTCTTCGTTGAATTCGTCGCACCACGCCTCGAGCCGGTCGATGTACGGCTCGGTGATGCGCAGTGGCGGGTACTTCGGGTTCTCCGCGATCGGCGTCGACAGGTCGGCGCCCGCATCGAACAGGTCGTTCTGGATCTGCTGCAGCACGGGAACGAGCCGCTCGGGGACGGAACCGAGTGCGAGCACTACCCCGATCGCCGCGTTCGTCTCGTCGCAATCGGCGTAGGCGATCAATCGCGGGTCGTTCTTCGATACCCGGGAAAAATCACTGAGGCCCGTCGTACCGTCGTCTCCGGTACGGGTATAGATCCTGGTGAGATGCACTGCCATGGCCGCCACGGTACCGGTTCCGCTGTAGAGACAGACACGACGTTAGGCTGTGTCGCTGTGAGTGAACGCTTTCTTGTCACCGGGGGAAACCGGCTCGTTGGTGATGTCGTCGTCGGTGGTGCCAAGAACAGCGTGCTCAAGCTGATGGCTGCCGCGCTTCTCGTCGAGGGCACCACGACGATTACGAACTGTCCAGACATCCTCGACGTGCCCTTGATGGCGGAGGTCCTGCGGGGTCTCGGCTGCGAGGTCGAACTCGACGGTGACGAAGTACGGATCACGACCCCCGCGCAGCCGTCGTACCACGCGGACTTCGCTGCGGTGAAGCAGTTCCGTGCCTCCGTATGTGTCCTCGGACCCTTGGTCGCGAGATGCCGCCGCGCGGTGGTCGCCCTGCCGGGCGGAGACGCGATCGGCTCCCGCCCTCTCGACATGCACCAGTCCGGTCTCCGTCTGCTGGGGGCGCACAGCACCATCGAGCACGGCTGCGTCGTTGCCGAGGCGGACGAACTGCACGGCGCGACGATCCGGCTGGCCTTCCCGTCGGTGGGTGCCACCGAGAACATCCTCATGGCTGCTGTCCTCGCAAAGGGCGACACCACTATCGACAATGCCGCGCGTGAACCGGAGATCGTGGACCTGTGCACCATGCTCGTCCAGATGGGCGCCCGGATCACGGGCGCCGGGAGCACGACTCTTCGGATCTCCGGCGTTCCTGCGCTCTCGCCCACGAGTCATCGCTGCATCGGTGACCGCATCGTGGCGGCGACGTGGGGGATCGCGGCGGCGATGACGCGCGGGGATCTGACCGTGCGCGGAGTCAATCCCAAGCACCTCGCGCTCGTGCTCGACAAGCTGCGGGGAGCCGGCGCCGAAGTGGCTCCGCTCGTGGACGGGTTCCGCGTGGTCCAGAGGGAGCGTCCGCGGGCGGTCAACTTCGCGACACTTCCGTACCCCGGTTTCCCTACCGATCTTCAGCCGATGGCCATCGGGCTCGCGGCGGTGGCGGACGGCACGTCGATGATCACCGAAAACGTCTTCGAGGCGCGGTTCCGCTTCGTGGAGGAGATGGTGCGTCTGGGCGCCGACGCGCGGACGGACGGACACCATGCGGTGATCCGCGGCGTGGAGGAACTGTCGAGTGCTCCGGTATGGGCGTCGGATATCCGTGCAGGGGCCGGACTGGTGCTTGCCGGGCTGTGCGCAGACGGGGTGACCGAAGTGCACGACGTCTACCACATCGATCGCGGCTACCCGAGGTTCGTGGAAATCATCCAGGAGCTGGGCGGCAACATCGAGCGGGTCGGGGCCGGCGAGCCCACTCTCCTGCGCGGATGAGGCCCGGCGTGGCATGTGTGCGGCGTCACGATTGAAGATCCCGGTGCGCGGGGTAGACGCTAGGCCCGCTCACCTGGGGTTTCCTTCCCTGAATGGCTGCTGACCAGGGGATTTGCAGGGCAGTTCATCGTCGCGTAACTTAGTCCAAGTCAGAGCGACACGGACACCGACCCGGACCTGAGGGACTGGGGCAACGAGGTTGGACGAAGGCGCCTGCACGTTTACACGACACACAATCTTCTGGTAAGGTTGGTGTTCGCCCCAGGGAGCCGATGAGGAACCCGGTGGGACAACAAACCCCGGATCGAACAAGTTGAGAAACTTGCGAGTGATGGTGTGTGCGTGTTCTTTGAGAACTCAACAGTGTGCCGATGAATGTCAGTGCCAATTATTTGGTGCGATCATCCGCTTTTGTGGATGGTCAA